>SKHL01000095.1 GCA_007116995.1 Limnochordia bacterium | reverse complement strand
TTTAGCTACTCGTTGTTGGTAGGGGTCATAAAATGGTGTAACTTGAGGGCGATTTGTTTTCCACGCTAACTCTGCTGCATCTAACACTACTACACCTATCGTCAGTTCGTCTTCGCCCTGTAGATGGGCGGTAAGTTTGTCGCGATCCATATCTCATCTCCTTATACCAAGCATAGATATCAAAGTATACCACGAATAGCCAATTGGATTAACGCGCTTCTCACAATCTGTTGCACAATTCGTAACACAAAAAATACAATAATCGGCGAAAAATCAATACCACTAGTATTGGGTATTAGTTGCCTAAAAGGCCTTAAAATAGGCTCTGTAATCCTGTGTAAGAAAATAACTATCGGATGGCTAGGATCCATATTTGGAAACCAAGTGAGCAAAATCCTTGCTAAGATCAGCCATCGATACACCTCAAAAATACGGTCAATTAATGGAATAATGAATAGCAGAGTACATCCCCCTCTTCTTTTAGCGTTTCTGTAGTTCCTTAGACGTATCGCACGCCCTTTGTACTGCATCCCATAGTATGCCGCGTAATCCTTTCTGCTCTAAAACATGTAAAGCCGAAATAGTCACGCCCCCAGGACTCGTTACTTTGTCGCGTAACTGTGCCGGGTGCTCAGAAGACTCCGCCACCATCTGAGAAGCTCCTAAAAATGTAGCCACAACAAGCTCTTTGGCCACCTCGCGAGGTAGTCCTTGGGCACAACCTGCATCCACCATTGCTTCAATCATAGTATACACATAAGCTGGTCCACATCCACTTAAAGCTGTTACTGCATCGAGTTGAGATTCAGGTACCACGCGAGTTTTCCCCACTGCAGAGAATATCTGTTCTACCTGGTTCTTCTGCTCTTCACTAATATCATTGCCATAGGATATAGCGCTAATACCGGCCCCAATTAAGGCTGGTGTATTTGGCATTACACGTACCACTGGGTGACCACATCCAGCCGCTAACTGTTCTAGAGTGACGCCAGCTACAACCGACACAACCAAGACAGCAGGAAATTTGTGTAGCTGAAATAACACTTCTCCCACACTCCCCGGTTTTACTGCAAGAAGTATTAAATTACATGTGGACAATTCGGAAACTTTGCTAGTTACGGTTATTTGAGGTTGGCCCAAATAAGATGCCCTTTTTTCCGAGTCACTCTCACAGATAACCAGTTCCATTTCAGCAAATGCTGTGTCTTTGAATAAACCCTGAATAATAGCATTTCCCATAGCTCCAGCGCCAACAATCCCCATCTTCATTCGTTCTTATCTCCTAATTCAAACAAAGTCGTTTCCATCTCCCCCTCAATTACTACTGAATGAGGGGCGAAGAAAAAAATCGTATCGCCAAGTTTTCGCATACTTCCGTTTAATGCATACGTGGCTCCGCTCATAAAATCCACAATTCGCTTGGCCTCATTACGCTCCACTTGATGTAACCGTAGAATTACCGGACTCTTGCTCTTTAGATAATCCACAAGGGTACGGACTTCCTCAAATTCTTCTGGTTCAACAATCATGACCTTGGTCTGCTTAGTACCTCCGGCCAAGCTCACCAGGTTATTCCGGCGATTCCCCTCTTTTCGACCTCGCTTTTCATTGACTGTGTCAGTTGAATCCTCGTACATAGTCGATTCTCTTACATCCTCCATCTCAATGACTTCTTCTTCTGTTTCTTCCCGCACTCCTAATAAACCCATCACTTTATCAAAAACCGAAGCCATTCTAGCCCTCCTCTCCAAATAAAGCTGTCCCAACACGGATCAATGTAGATCCTTCTTCTATAGCTATCTCAAAATCATTGCTCATCCCCATAGATAAAATATCCATGGACCAGTTAGTAAGTAATTTCAGTTCCTCTTGAAGTTCATTCAAACGACGAAAGTAAGAACGAGTTTCTGATGCAACGACGAAAGGAGCCATTCCCATTAACCCTCGAACATTAATATTGGCAAACTCACTTAACCTAGAAGCAAACTCATTCAGTTGGTCTAACGGTACGCCATGTTTGCTTATTTCTTCAGAAATATTTACTTGAATCAGCATGTCCACCATCCCATTCCATTGCTGTGCTCTTGCATTAACCTCCTGGGCCAAAGCAAGCCGATCGAGGGAATGAATTAACGAAAAACCCTGGGCATACTTTACTTTGTTTGTTTGAAGACTACCAATAAAATGCCAGTTAAGATCAGGAAACCGCTCTAACCGATTTCTTGCTTGCTGTATACGACTCTCACCAAAGGACTTCACACCCAGCCTGGCCAAGCTTTCCACAGCTTCATCTGATACATACTTACTAACAGCTAGCAGTGTTACTTCGTCGGGATGTCTACCTGCGCGTTCGCATGCTTGAGTAATTCTTTTCTGTATATTCAACAAATTTAGTTTTAGATCCATAGCTGATGCTCCTTTTAATAGGTAATTCGCTATGGTTGAGCTGTTTCCTGCCTATATTTTCAACCTCTAGCTAAATCGTAACAAGACGATTAGTAACCCCACAGCCCATGTATAGTAAGAAAAGACAATCAACCGACCTCGGCGAACAAACTGTAGTAATAGCTTAATCGCAAAGTAGCCAGTAATTGCTGAAACGACAGTGCCAACTGCCAAAATCCATAATGGGGTAATAACAGTTTGGGCCACGAAAAGATCATCAAAGGCTAACACCATCGCACCTAAAATAGCTGGAATAGTTAGTAGAAAGGAGAATCTAGCTGCACTCTCCCGATCTAGACCCATTAGCAAGCCAGTCCCTATAGTAGTCCCGGAGCGAGATATCCCCGGTAGGATAGCAAGTGTCTGACCAATCCCAATGACTAGCCCCGCCTTAACATCCACCTGTTCTAAGGGCTTGCCGCCCTTCGTTACTCGGTCAGTAAGATAAATAATCGTCCCCGTAATAATCAGCATATACCCGGTAATCTGAGGAGATTGAAATAAAGAAAGAATTAGATCGCGAGTAGCTAGGGCCACGAAAACAGTAGGCATAGTCCCTACGATAATGGCTAACAAAACTCGGACAGCAGGATCAGATTTACACAATTCCTTCAAACGCAATGGATTCCTTAATACTAACAATCCCGCATTGACCAGACTGAGTATATCTGGCCAAAATGCGACAAAAATTGCGACTAAGGTACCAAAATGGACTAGAATCTCATAGGTAATAGTCGGTTCATTAACCCCGAGTAGGTGACTAAATAAAACTAAATGACCAGATGAGCTAACGGGTAAAAATTCCGTCAGACCCTGGACGACTGCCAATATGATTGCTTCAAATAGGCTCATGGTTTCTGCAGTCCCTTCTTTATCATTATCACATAGTATCGCGTACAAAACCTATACTACTTCGACCCAGGATATTTAATTCCTGCCCATCGAAGGGCCAACTTGGTAAATATCCTAATAAAAGGAATGGCTATTATTGCTGTAACCAGATTGAAGGCAGTATGGGCATTTGCTATCTGACGACTCAAGTCAAATGAGGAAAGTAAGGTGATCAATTGCACGAAGCCTTGTATAAACGGGAGTATTAAAATGACACCCAAAACATTAAAAATTAGATCAGCATAGGCGGTAGCTCGAGCCTCCCTCTCCAGACCTATCGTGGAAATTAACGTAGTTGCTACTGTACCAATATTGCTTCCGAGTGCAACAGCTACGGCGGCACCCAAAGTAATTGCGTTTTCCTGGGCTAGAACTATTACAATTCCCGTTACAGCACTACTAGATTGTACAATGGCTGTGAGAATTATCCCAACTAAAACCCCTAACCCAATATGATCACTTAAGCCAGTTAAGCTCTGCACTACCATGGGATAGGCTAGGATAGGTGCTAAAGCCTGCCGAATATAGGCTAATCCATAGAAGAGTCCCCCAAAGCCTACTAGCACCTCCCCATAGGAGTGTAATCGTTTATTTATGGATACAAGAAAAAGCCCGGATATCATTAGGGGAAGGGAAACCGCAGACAAATCGAAGGAAACGATCTGGGTGGTGATCGTTGTCCCAATATTTGCTCCCAAAATAACACCAAAGGCTTGATACACAGTAAGAACCTTAGCATCAACCAAAGCAACCATCATTACTGCTACTGCGCTACTACTCTGGACGAGAGCCGTAGCTAGCGCTCCAGTTACAACTCCAGTAACGGGGTTTTTTGTTAGTTTAGCTAACAAAAAACGCGGATATACCCCTAAGAACCCCTGTAACCCGTGGCTCATCATCCACAAGCTAAATATAAAAATGGTCAATCCAATTATAATGAATAGAAAAAAGATAAGTGTGCTCATAATAAACGATATGTTATGAGCACACCTATTAGAACCGAATTAAGTAAGCATAACTGTTGAACCAGGTTGGAACTGAGGATTCAGATAGTCAGCTGGGTTAGTACTCATCAAGCGGATTACCTTTCCTGTAGCTGAATCCACTGGTTGGATCTGCATAGTGCAGCCATTTAACGTAACATCACGATACTCCTGCTGGTCGACTTGGTCAAGCTCTCCCCATATCTCTTCGTGAGGAACGATAGTGTATAACACTTACATCCCCCCTGGACCTTGGTTATACTGAGTTGGTTGGGCGTATTGAGGTTGATAAGGATAACTAGGCTGGCCAGGGTTGTAAGGCTGTAATTCTGGGTACTGGATGGGCTGATATGTCGGATATTGCATCGGTTGATTCTGAGCCCTGTTGTACCCTATATTTAATGCAAGGCGTTGTCTTTTGCTTGACTTAGCCATCTCACGATTTTGCGTTAACATCTGCAACTTGGAAACCGCTTGACCTAGCCCACCTAATTCGTCAATTAATCCACAACGCAAGGCATCTTCACCAATTAACACAGTCCCCACGTCTCGCACTAGTTCTCCGGTACGGAACATCATATCCCGCAACTGATCTTCAGACACTCGTGAATTATCAACGATAAATCGTATTACTCTGTCTTGCATCTTATCTAGGTAGTCATAGGTTTGAGGCACTCCAATTACCAAGCCCGTCAAACGGATGGGATGGATGGTCATGGTCGCCGTTTCACTGATAAAGCAATAATCAGCTGCTACGGCTATAGGTGTGCCAATAGAATGCCCACCACCGATCACCAGCGACACTGTGGGTTTAGTCATTGTTTTGATCATTTCTGCAATGGCTAACCCAGCCTCAATGTCTCCTCCAACTGTATTCAAGATAACTAGCAATCCATGAATCTTGGGATTTTGTTCAATAGCTACCAGTTGAGGAATTACATGCTCATATTTTGTGGTTTTATTCCTCGGTGGTAATACCATGTGCCCTTCCACTTGGCCAATAATTGATAGCACATGAAACGGAACCGCACCGTCAGGCATATTCATCTGCCCTAACTGGCGTACATTTTGTAATGCAGCTTGTTGTTGTTGCTGCGGTTGCTGTCCTTGATCCTCTTGATTGCTTTCGTAGGTATTATCTAAGGCGTGTTGAGATAGTTCCATTCAATCTCATCCTTTCCTCATACTTATCTGAAGCTATGATTAGTATGAGGCTTTTCGCAGAAAAATACACCTTTTTACGTTTCCATAATTATCGGTAGAATCATGGGCCGACGCTTCGTTTTTTCGTATAAGAACCGAGAAAGAGCATCACGAGTACTACTCTTTAGTGCTCCCCATTCAGTCACGCCTTGTTCTCCACAATCCTCAAGTGCCTTTTTCACCCTAAGCCTTGCTTCATCCATCAACTTTTCTGATTCCCGTACATAGACGAATCCACGGGATACAATATCCGGTCCGGATATTACTGCTCCAGTCTTTTTGTTAATTGTGACCACAACAATTAGTATCCCATCGGATGCTAGTTGTCGACGGTCCCGTAGGACTATGTTACCTACATCACCTACACCTAGTCCATCTACAAATACCTGTCCCGATGTGACCCGTTCACTCGCTCGCATTCCATTTCGATCAAATTCTACCACTAACCCTAACTCGCTAATAAGGATATTCTTTTTAGGAACACCTACTGCTGCAGCTAATTCTGCGTGCTTCATTAACATGCGATGTTCACCATGAATAGGAATAAAGTGCTTAGGTTTACAAAGGTTCAGTAGAAGCTTTAACTCTTCTTGTTTAGCATGTCCTGAAGTATGGATTCCTAAGTGAGGCTCATAAACAACAGTAGCCCCCTCTTTGAACAAATGATTGATTATTTTCCCTACAGACTTTTCATTACCTGGGATAGGGGTAGCTGAGATGATTACTGTATCCCCAGGTACTATCTCTAACTTGCGGTGTTCAGCCATGGCAATGCGAGTTAGCGCAGACATCGGTTCGCCTTGACTTCCGGTAGTAATAATGACCAGCTTCTCCGCAGGATACTTATCCACCTGCTCTAGATCGATTAACATACCTTCAGGAATATCAATATACCCTAATTCATTAGCGATAGACATCACGTTTACCATACTGCGACCTATAACACAGAGCTTTCTATTCTGCTTTGACGCTGCATCGACTACCTGTTGTAATCGATGGACATTAGAGGCGAATGTAGCTACTAAAACTCTACCCTCTGCCTTAGCAAATATACGGGCAAAAGTCTCTCCAACTGTACTCTCGGATTCAGTATATCCAGGTCGTTCTGCATTAGTAGAATCCGACAACAGACAGAGAACACCGTCTTTCCCAAGCTGAGCAAACTTGAAAAAATCTGCAACTTTACCATCTATCGGTGTTTGATCAAACTTAAAGTCGCTACAATAAACTATCACACCTAAGGGAGTATGAATCGCCAAACCCACAACATCGGGAATGCTGTGATTTACGTGAACAAACTCGATTTTAAATGGACCTGCGGAAACTGCGTCTCCCGCTGTAATTTCATTCAGTTCTGTATTTCTAGCAAGATTGTGCTCCACTAACTTGAGCTTTAGTAGGGCAAGTGTCAGCTTCGTCCCGTAAATAGGAACATTCAGCTGCTTTAATAAATATGGAACTCCACCGATATGATCTTCATGCCCATGGGTAAGGAAAATCCCCCGTACCCTGTGGGCTTTATCTGCTAGATAGCCAAAATCCGGGATGACCAAATCTACACCAGGCATGTCATCCTCTGGAAACATCACCCCTGTATCGATTATAATTAGGTCCTCTCCATACTCAACTACCATCATATTCTTTCCGATTTCACCCATACCTCCAAGGGAGATAAGGCGTAATTTCTTTTTATTCGCCATTAAATTTAATGCACCTCCTGTAATTTGTCAATCTTAAAATCGTGTCCGTGAGATTCCTCTACTGCTAGTCTACCTCCGCCCAGTGAAAAATAGTAGCTTCACAATAGCATTTTTTCCGAACAACACAATCTATTACATCCATTATATACAAAGTTAGGGTTTTAATCAACAAAAAGAAAGCACTCCTTTAGGAGCGCTCTAGTAATCCGTAATGTCGTAGGACTTCTTTAATAGTCTCTTCTTCCTGAACAGTCACATCCACTAGTGGCAATCGTAAGGGACCTGTCGGGACACCTACATACTCTAAAGCCCGCTTGACTGGTGTGGGCGAAGTGGTGATAAATAACACCTTAAACATTCGTAGCAACTCGAGATGGATTTTCGTAGCCTCTTTCACACGGCCTGCGAAGAAGGCTTCTACCATTTCTTTGATGCGACGCCCCACTAAATGGGATGCCACGCTAACAACCCCAGCCCCACCTACAGCTAGAATTGGCAAAGTAATCGCATCATCGCCTGAGTAGATTAAAAAGTCCTCTGGTGTAATAGAACGCAAGAATGCCACTTGTTCTAAATTACCACTAGCTTCCTTCACGGCTACAATATTATCGATTTCCGCTAATCTTGCTACAGTAGATGCTTCCAGGTTTAGTGCGGTTCGACTAGGAACATTGTATAGCATCACAGGTAGGGATGACCCTTCAGCAATGGTACGGAAATGTTGATATACTCCTTCGGGAGACGGTCTATTGTAATACGGTGTAACCAGCATAATTCCGTCTACACCGGCCTGTTCAGCTGCCTTTGTTAATGATCTACTCTCAGCAGTGTTATATGAGCCTGTACCAGCAATGACTTCGATACTGCCTCCCACTGCACTTGCGACCTCTTTAAACAACTGAACCTTTTCATCGTACTCGAGTGTGGGTGATTCTCCGGTTGTCCCACTTATGACTACACCGTCTGAACCATTCTTTGCTAACCATTCGGCAATGAATACTGCCTGTTGATAATCAACTGTGCCATCTTTTTTCATTGGTGTTACCATTGCAGTCAAAACTTGCCCTGTTCTCATGTTTAAGAACCCTCCTCATTACTTAGCTGAAACTCTCCAAATAAGGCTCGGATAGCTTCGGTTAGATTTTGGTCTCTAGTCAAGCAGGATATGTTGGCGTGGGAATATGTTGTTTGAAAAGTAGGTACTTTGGCTTTTTCCAAGCTACGTACCACCCGGGCCATTACTCCAGGCACACCATGCATCCCCGCACCCACTACCGACACTTTGGCAAAACCTGTCTCTACACCTATATTCAACTCTAACTCAGATAAAACCTCTTTCGCTGTATCGGTCATTTCATCATCGATAATAAAGGCAATCAAATCTAGTGATAGGTAGATTAAATCTACGCTAACTCCATTTTCTGCTAGAAGACTAAATATCCTAAGTGCTAGAGCTGACTCATTGAAATTCTCCACACCACTAATGCGTACATGGGATCTCTTGCCCAAGTAAGCAATTCCTGTTACTACCCGATCTGCGACTCGCTCGCCTCCACTGACTACACCGACACCTTTACTGATTACAGTTCCAGCTCCTGCTATGGTTGTAGATAGTATTTTTAAAAGCAGATTTTCTTCCATGGCTATTTCTACCGCTCTAGGATGTATCACTTTAGCTCCTAGGTGGGCCATTTCTTTTATCTCCTGATAGGTAAGACGGGTAATCGTGGGAGCATCTGGGATAACCTTAGGATCCGCCGTCTTTACTCCATCCACATCTGTGTAGATCTCTACCCACTCACTATGAAGCACAGCCCCTAAGGCCACTGCTGTAGTATCACTGCCTCCTCGTCCTAAGGTTGTCACATCCTGATGGGGTGTAACTCCTTGATATCCAGTTACAACAGGAATTATGCCTTGCTCAATCACATTTAAGACGTGACTCGGATTAATGCTTACAATATGAGAATTTCCAAAACAGTCATCGGTTAAGATCCCAGACTGCCAGCCTGTCAAGGCCAACGCTGTGTGTCCTAATTTGTTAAGCACCTCTGCGAAGATAACAGCCGAGATCGTTTCACCACAAGACAATAACAGATCCTGATTACGAGAACTAGCCTGTACATTAACCTTCTTCAATTCATTAATCAAGGTGTCAGTGGCATATGGGTCACCTGATCTACCAATGGCGGAAACCACAACCACCGGGGCATAGCCCATTTCTCTAGCAACAATAACATGTTGGGCTGCTTGCTCTCTTAATTGATCATTCTTTAATGAACTACCCCCAAATTTCTGAACCAGTGTTTTCATGCCTTCACCTCATATTAGGGATAAGGTATTCAGCAATCTGAATAGCGTTTAATGCGGCTCCTTTACGTATTTGGTCCCCTACAACCCACAGGTTTATCCCGTTCTCAGTAGAAAAGTCTTCGCGAATACGTCCCACCCAGACTGGGTCTTGGCCTGAAGTGTAAATGGGCATGGGATACTGCTGAGATGCCACATCATCAAGCACTTCAACCCCTGGGGCGTTAGAAAGTATCTCGCGACAACGCTCTATGGTTAGTTTTCGATGAGTCTCTACATTCACAGACTCACAATGAGAACGCATAATAGGTAAGCGAACAGTCGTAGCGGTTATCCGCATTGGCTCCCTAAAAATTTTCTGAGTCTCTTTGATCATTTTCCACTCTTCTTTAGTATAATCACCCTCCCCAAATAGATCAATTTGCGGAAGTGCATTAAACAGAATTGGATAGTGTTTCTCTCCACTAGCTACAGGCAATACTTTTGCTTCTAGTTCCTGGCCTTTTGCATATGCGACAGTTTGGGCCTCTAATTCTTCCATACCTTTATAGCCTGCTCCGGACACAGCCTGATAGGTAGATACAACAACACGT
Organism: Limnochordia bacterium; assembly: GCA_007116995.1. Taxonomy (GTDB): domain Bacteria; phylum Bacillota; class Limnochordia; order Darwinibacteriales; family DTU012; genus CSBR16-202. The sequence goes on along the minus strand of SKHL01000095.1, from coordinate 3,357 downwards.
TTAATCCCCACTGCATCGTAAATGGGTTTTAGCGCTACAGTCATCAATATGGTAGAACAATTGGGGTTAGCAATTATCCCTTTATGTGTTAAGGCCGCACTAGCATTTACTTCAGGTACAACTAATGGGATATCCTCATTAAGACGGAAGGCACTGGTGTTGTCGATCACTACGGCTCCAGCCTGTACAGCAACGGGAGCCCACTGCTTACTAATGTCTCCACCTGCACTAAAAAAGGCAAACTGGATATCTTTAAAACTATCAGCCGATACAGCCTCCACTTCATACTCTTTTCCTGCAACTTCGATTTTCTTTCCAGCTGAGCGCGGTGAGGCTAATAGTTTTAACTTGGCCAAAGGGAATTGGCGCATAGAAAGGATCTGCGCCAATTCTTGCCCTACTGCACCTGTTGCACCCAAAATAGCTACATTTACTGTTTTCACTTGGATATATCCTCCTCTGAACCTTTGTACGTCCCTCTAGATTATTTTACGGATCGAATGGAACGTTCTATTACTATGGGTTGCAGTTGCTTATAATCTAACGCCTTATCTAATGTAGGTGCAATTAATGTCATATCTGCGACTAATGAGTTACTCTTTTGGGTGGGGTTATCTTGACCAAAGGGGACAAAGAAGACATTCCTAGCATTAAGCAATGACCCGATATTTCGAGCATTCATACTTAGACCATCATTAGTCGAGATGGCTAAAACTAGAGGTCGCAAATTCCTTAACTGAGCCTTAGCCGCCATTAACACTGCTGTGTCTGTGATAGCGTTTGCTAATCTAGCCAGCGAATTTCCCGTACAGGGTGCGATAATCATTACATCGAAAGGCTTCTTAGGTCCAATAGGCTCTGCATCTACAATTTCAATTATAACATCTTTACCCGTTATGTGCTTAAATTTAGCAATAATATCTTTTCCTCTACCGAATCGGGTATCCGTATGTGCCACTGTATGAGAAGCAATCGGATACACATCCAAACCTAGTTCAATTAAGTGCTCAACCTGAGGCCAGATTTCTCCATAGGTACAGTGACTACCAGTCAATGCAAAACCAACAGATCTCCCTTTAAGTTGCATCTTCTTCCCCTCCTAACAATTCTTGGAGTAGTCGGGGAATACAATCAGATAGGATTCGTCCTGCAGTAATCGGTGCAACTTTCCCTGGTAGCGATAATGCCAGAATAGCTTCAATACCTAGCTCCCGGGTAGCAGTGAAATCCACACCACCTGGTGCTGCCGCTAAGTCGATGATCAACACATCTTTTGATAGCTTCTTTAGGTATGGATGAGTTAGGACAACCGCTGGTACTGTATTAAAAATTACATCCGTTTCCGTATGACTAAACATCTCTTCCATAGGGACGGTAGATAGCCCCATTTCCACCGCTCTAGCTAACTGAGCCTTATCTCGAGCAGTTATAGTTACCAACGCGCCTAGGGAATGCAAAGCTCGTGCTAGTGTTATGGCACAGCGCCCGAAACCCACCACGAAACAACGAGACCCATGGATTGTTATGGGTAGCTTCTCCATGGCGAGAGCAAGAGCTCCTTCGCTTGTGGGTATAGAATTAAGAATCGCAATCTCATCTATTTCCGCTGTCTCGATCAGAGTAAGCCGATATTGAGCAGCTAATTGTTTTATGATGGGTTTGGCTACGCCTAAGAAGATAGGAGTCCCTAACGGCAAATGAGACATTACTTCGGTCAGATCAATGGGATCCAAATTATCCAAACGACTGACTATCCGTCCCTCCATATCCGTATTGCTCATGGGACCTAAAATACATCTCGCCCCCTTTACTGCTGCACTCGGATCTGTAAATTGTTTCGCATTGTCAATAGCTGGATCGGGTCGAAACCCTACTAATCGTAAATCAACCCCATGGATGACTAAGTTTTTGGCCAACTCTAGTTCACGCAGATCTCCACCTAACATTGCGATGGAAACACCTGCTAATTTCTGGGCCATTTTTCATTTCCTCCTCCCCGATACACTCATTGTACTATATGAGAAGTTCAGGGAGCTGGTGACTGGTTAGTATAGGAAAGTTCAAGAATTAAATAATATATGCTCTAATCCATATGTTATGCCTTGTAATTCTCCGATTTTTCGAACTGCAAGCACAACCCCAGGCATAAAACTCTCGCGGTGAGTGGAATCATGACGAATCGTCAAGTTTTGCCCAGGTAGTCCACAGATAACTTCCTGATGTGCTACGTACCCGGGTAATCGTACACTATGTATATTAATGCTGCCTAAGTTAGCACCTCGTGCACCAGCTAATCTTTCAAATTGATCATCACTAGCTGCTTTGACGGTGGTCAAATTCTCACTGATCATCTCTGCTGTCTTAATGGCCGTACCTGATGGTGAATCTTTCTTTTGCTCATGGTGATACTCAATAATCTCTATGTTAGGGAAATGCTTTGCAGCTTCGACAGCGAATTTCATCATAAGAACTGCTCCAATAGCGAAGTTTGGTGCGATCAACGCTGCCCAGTTATGCTCCTTCGCAGAAGCACGCAGCGACTCTAAATCCTGCTCAGATAGACCTGTGGTTCCTATCACTGCCTTAAGCTGGTGCTTCTGATAGGTGGCTAGGTTTTCTCTAATCACACCTGGGTGGGTAAAATCTACAACAACATCGGGTTTGGTCTCGGTAATAGCTTCGACTAAATCAGAATATAAGTCCAACTGTCCAAGGCGGTTACAAGCTGGATCCACTCCTCCGACAAATTCCATATCTGATTGGACACTGATAGCTTTTACTACCTCCTGGCCCATCTTTCCGGCAGCGCCGGACACTAAAACTCGTATCACAATGCTCTCCTCCATCTATCATTTATATCTAGAAGATCCAAATGTTCATTTATTCTTGATGTATGTGACCAATTCCTCTATTTACATGAGAAAACATCTGGTCTATGTCCTATTCTAAGGGGCAAAACTTAGGCTTTCTGATATACAAAAAAGGACTGCAAGTGCAGCCCTTTTTTGTCCCTTTACCGATTTTCGCCACCATGGCTTTCAACGTCTTTGGCCCCATTGCGACGAAGTATATCGCTAGCGTCATCGGCCTTCGAGTCGCTTGTCTCGATAACAGCTAAAATGCCGCCTGCTTTCAGTTCTTTCTCATACTCGCGACCGCGTTCCTCAGGAATACCAAGATCGATTAAGCCACCAGCTACTCCACCGGTCACCGCACCTGATAATGCACCTGCTAATGGACCAGCAGCTACGATAGGACCAATACCTGGAATTGCCAAGGCACCAACACCGGCTAATAAACCAGCAATACCACCTAGTGCTCCACCCCAGGCGGTGCCATCTGCAATATTTTCAGCAC
>SKHL01000041.1 GCA_007116995.1 Limnochordia bacterium | reverse complement strand
TTAAAGAAGGTAGAGTTATAGCTGTTTCTGATTTTACCAATCGACAGGAGTTACAGGTTGAAATCGACGGAGATGCAGAAAAAGCGATTAACTTTCCTCAGCTTACTGGAAAGTGTCAGATTTCTGATCAGGTAGTCCTAAATACCACTGCTGTATCCTTGAATTTAGGTACCGGAGGAGCTCACTTTGTGATGGCCATTCTAGGTAAACGCCATGATTTCAAGAGCTCTGGTCACATCATGAAGCTTCGCTATACGCCTAGTCAGGGCCGAGTATTATCTGTGGAGGAACCAGATAGTCCCTATCATCAGACAATGAAAACATCCAAAGATATTCAAGGATTACCGGTAATCGTAGGATCTCTACACAGCATGTTAGCTCCTGTTTCTATCGGGTTTAACCAGCTGGCACCCGATAAGAAGCTAGTCTATATAATGAGTGACGGAGCAGCTCTACCTATTAGTTTAAGTAGAATAGTAGAGAACTTACAGAAAGAGCAGTTACTTGCAGAAACGATTACCTTCGGTCACGCGTTTGGTGGCGATATCGAAGCTGTCAATGTATTTAGTGCATTATTGGCAGCCAAGCATGTGCTCAACGCAGATGCTGCTGTAATACTAATGGGACCCGGAGTGGTAGGAACAAGCACGCCTTGGGGCACCACTGCCCTAGAGCAGGGGGTCTATTTAAATGCAGTCCATGCTCTCTTAGGTGTTCCCATTGGGTTACTACGAATTAGCTTTGCCGATACTCGTCCACGTCACCTAGGAATTAGCCACCATTCGCTTACATCACTAACAAAAATTGTTACGACTAGTTGTCACCTACCTCTACCTATTGATTTGGCACAAAATGATAAAATAAACAGTCAATTGCAGCTTTTAGATACACACCACATACATTGGGTTGATACCCATGGCTACGATTCCTTACTAGAAACAACTAAGCTAGATATTGGCTCTATGGGACGAGGTGTCAAGGAAGATCCCTACTTTTTTCTCTCAGCATTATCGGCTGGTCTGCTGATCGCCCAGATTGTAAACTCTGTTGCCACTCACCAAGTGTGAGGTGTCTAGTAGCTGCTAATCGTATCTGCTGGAGAACAAAAGCTTTTTTACCACAAATTATAATCAAAGAAAGACCTCCTGTATACCATTTTTTGGTATTATATGCTAAAATAAGTTAAAACATACGAAACAGTGGAGACAATGAAAATAGGAGGTCATTTATGAGAAATCTGTTACTTATTCGCCATGGTGCAACAAGCTGGAACCAACAAGGACGCTATCAAGGGCAGACCGATGTACCCTTATCTGAAGAAGGAATTCGTCAAGGAAAACTCCTGGCAACTGCTTTAGCTCATAAACCTCTCGATAGAGTTTACAGTAGTGATCTCACACGAGCGTCCCAGACAGCGCAGTTTATCGCAGATAAACATAAAATTCAGGTTCATTTAGATAAACGACTACGAGAGTTTACCTTTGGAGTGGCAGAAGGTCTAACCCGCGATAGCCTGCGACGAAAATACCCTAGCAATTCTCTCATTCCAGGTGCCGAAACCAAGGATCAAGTACGAAAGCGCGTGAGTCAATGTATCAACGAGATCTGCCACCAGCCAGACCAGCTCACCATAATTGTCAGCCACGGAGGTACCATTCGCCAAGCACTTGCTTATTTTTACCATCCAGCTAAGCCCCGGAAAGAGCTATTGATAGATAATACGGGAATCATTTCTGTGGAATACGAGATTACCCATGGTCAATTATGCTTTCTAGTAAAATCAGTCAACAATCTTGACCATTTAGACGGTTAGGTTTCCACCTTTGCTAGCATAACTTACCCTTTCCAAACATAAGATGGAGTAAGACAGGCAAGGGGGAGGTCCTATGTTTGTGGCTGGTACTTTTGGAGAACTAATTGTGAATTATTTCAGTCGTCGATTGCCTTTATTTATTGGTGTAATTATCTTATTTGTGATGGGAGTGGTCTTTGGTTCATTAGCTGTACAGACACTGTCTGAACCTGAACGGGCTGATTTATCCCGCTATCTAGAGAACTTTTACACATCATTTTCGCAGGAATTAGCTACTGCAAATAAGCAGGTTCTAGCTCGACAGGGGATCGTGGATAATATTATTAAAACCAGTGGACTTATGTGGCTATTAGGACTTACAGTAATTGGAGCACCCTTTATTTTAGGGATAATTTTTATTCGTGGATTTGTAATTGGATTTACTGTGGGATTTATCATCGAACAGATGGTCTTCAAAGGTGTAGCAGTCGCTGTAACCTCCATTCTACCTCACAACATACTAATAATTCCTGCTATCTTACTTGCAGGCGGAGCTACGCTATCCTTTGCCCTATCTGCAGCGAGAACTCTATTAGGAGCCCAAGAAAATATTTACAATCAGTTTCTATCTTGTACCTTTCTTGTGTTAGTTAGCTGTGGTATTTTGGCCTTGGCAGCCTTTGTCGAAGCCTACATAACTCCTGTATTTATTCATCTAACCCAAGGATTATTTGTCTAATATTCCTAAGGAGCCATAAATGGACTATATCTATGAATACCTTAACCACCTAACAGTAGAGCGCGGCTTAGCAAAAAATACAATCGAATCCTATCATCAGGATCTTACCCAGTTTACTCACTATCTGAAGAAAAAGAAAATTGATGTAATTGAAGTGAATTCGCCCTGTATAATTAGCTATCTCTATCATCTCCAAAAAACATCACATGCGGCAGCGAGTACTTTAGCAAGAAAAACTGCTGCTTTGCGTGGTTTGTATAATTTTCTCCTAATTGAGGATGTGATCACGGAAAACCCCTGTTCGCTCTTGGAGACACCTAGACAAGCCCCAAATCTTCCGGATATTCTCACTGTTGCTCAAGTAGACAAGCTGCTTAGCGTACCTAGCCTAGCGAAAATCACAGGATATCGAGATCGAGCTATGCTTGAACTACTTTATGCCACTGGATTGCGGGTATCTGAGCTAATCGGTCTTAATCTAGGTGATCTAGATGATTTGGGGTTTCTACGAGTAATCGGCAAAGGCGATAAGGAACGAATTGTTCCCGTAGGGAGTAAAGCCATGGAAGCCGTTAAGATCTACTTACATCAGTGTCGCGAAAAACTAGCAAAGAGCAGCCGCGATCGTGCCCTGTTTCTTAACTCACGCGGTGGGCGGTTAACCCGTCAAGGCTTTTGGAAACTACTGAAACAACACGGGCGAGCTTGTGGTATAAAGACAACCTTAACTCCTCATGTACTACGACACTCTTTCGCTACTCACCTATTAGCTAACGGAGCTGATCTGCGTTCGGTTCAAGAAATGCTAGGTCATGCAGATATTTCAACTACCCAGATCTATACCCATTTAACCAGGGAACATTTGCGGGAACTGTACATGAAAACACATCCGCGGGCAAAAATAAGGGAGGATTTCCATGAGTAGATTTATTCTTGTTGTACTAGATAGTGTTGGTGTCGGAGAGTTGCCCGATGCCCATAAATACGGGGATCAAGGCAGTCATACATTAGCAAACACAGCTTCAGCAGTTGGTGGTCTATCTCTGCCTAATATGCAGAAATTGGGTTTGGGTAATATAACCTCGATAGAAGGTGTGGCGAAGATAGATCAACCTAGTGCTGCCTGGGGGAAAATGGCGACAAAATCAGCAGGAAAGGACACAACTACCGGACATTGGGAGATTGCAGGTGTTCAGCTTGCACATCCCTTTCCCACTTTCCCTCA
>SKHL01000073.1 GCA_007116995.1 Limnochordia bacterium | reverse complement strand
CCCACTAAAAACATTAGATACGCTGGGTCTGCCAAAATCTGCCGTACACCAACCATAACAATTGCCGATGTCTTTCTCACACTGATCGCTCCCTTTATTTTTTTCCTAATTAGTCTCGCAACGCTTTCCCTGTTAACGTCAGAAATAAGCTCTCAAGATTCGGCTTTTCAATTTTTATCTCAGACACCGTCGCTCCTAGTGCAATTATCTCTGCAAAAGCCGAGGGTAGAACCTTCTCTGCATTGGATGTAAGTATCTTTAGTTGTTCATTTTGCACAGAGAACTCTTCCACATGCGGCAGTGCCTGGATAACTTTTTCTATCCCATCAGGAATTGCATCTACGCGAATGGTAAGCTCTTGAAACTGGTTACCTTGTTCTAGCAGCTCCGGAATGGTTCCTTCTGTGATAATCTTTCCATCGTCCATAATGGCAACACGGTCGCAAAGATACTCGACTTCCTCTACATAGTGACTTGTATAGATCACTGTAATATCCTTATCTTTTAACGTCTTTACCGTCTCTAAAATATGGTTTCTCGACTGCGGGTCAATACCCACCGTAGGTTCATCCATTATCAGCAACTTCGGGCTATGAATAAGTCCTGCAGCAATGTTGAGCCGGCGTTTCATTCCTCCAGAGTATTTGGCAACCTTCTCGTCAGCTCGATCGGCTAGGCCCACAACCTGAAGAACATGGTTTACGGCATCTTCAAGTTCATCAGCAGGTACGCCATTGACAGTTCCCCAGAAGCGAAGATTCGCCTTAGCGGATAGTGTGGGATAAAGCGCTGGCTCCTGGGGCACGATGCCGATTAATCTCTTTGCATTAGCTCCATCTATATCAACATGAAACCCATCCACTACTACTTCCCCTGAATTGGCCTTTAATACACCACAAATCAGGGAGATGGTAGTTGATTTCCCGGCACCATTTGGCCCTAATAGCCCAAAAACCTCGCCTCTTCGAACCGTAAAGCTTGCACCATCAACTGCTTTGCGGGATCCAAATGCTTTCTTAAGCCCGTTTACTTCTAATAACATCATCACACACTCTCCTCTCAATTTTTCTGCTGTGCATATCCGCGACTCTACTACTCAAGAGTAGAATTGGTAACGCTGTACTAACTGTCTTTAGCATCACCCCTCGTGCTCCATAGATGAAATGCTTCACCAGCATTGGTTAGAAAACGAAGGATGGCTTCATTAGAGATTGCAGCATACGTTCCCGAGCTTACTAACATGGCCAGTCCATGAACGAAAATCCAAGTGTATTGTACTAACTCGTCGTGTCCTGTGCGCTGTAAATTTTCAAGTGCTTTTTGCTCTTCACTATCATCACCAAAGTCTGATACAAATGTCTCACTCATGCCTGACGAATCCTCCGAACTGAGTTTTTCAGGACGTTCTAGATAAAGGTACCGAAATAAATTGGTTTCATCTCGTGCAAACGCCACATACCCAAAGGCAACATTTAAAAGTGTGTCCGAGGTGACCGGACGTCGCTGAAACTCCTTAAGAATTTCTCGAACTTTGATACGCACATCTTTATCTAGATCATCAACAGATTTCACCCTGGAATAGATAGGCATGGTCGAGGAACCAATTTTTTTTGCGATGGCACGGGTGGTTACTGCACGCCAGCCATCCTCACGGAGTATCTCCAAAGCGGCTTCAATAATGTTCTCGTAGGAATAGACACTAGGTTGAACGATAATAATCACCTCCCTTACATAGGTATTTTGGTATTACACTAGTTGTACAGTATATCCACAGTTATAGTGTATATCAAATGTTATTTCCTATAACAACTGTTATTATATATAACAAGTGTTTTATTGTCAAGGTGTAATCGACAAAACTTTTGATATTTTTTTCAATGCTTCATTGGCCATCCCACATCTTCCCAAGTTTTTTTCTAAACTAAGGCTAAACAATAAATCCAGGAATTCTTTGCTCCCTGGTGAAAGATTTAAGAGGTGTTCAACGTCTATACTTTTGAAACGAAAGGGGGGAGATAAACCATGATAGAGTTAAGTGATGCTAACTGCGTTATAGCAGCTATGAATGGGGACAAAGACATGTATGGGAAGTTAGTACTGCGATATCAGAAGAAGTTAATGGGCTTAGCCTATTCGTATGTCAGTGACTATCAAATCGCCCAGGATATAGTTCAGGAGGCCTTGATCATTGGATACCGACAGCTACTGACACTACGCCAGCCTCAGAATTTTTCCGCATGGATTCGTAAAATAACTGCCAATGCAGCGAAAAGCTACTTGCGCCGGGGAGCAGCAGGGCGGAATACCCTTCCGGTGGATGACGCTGACCTTGCAGAGACCTGTTGGCCTGATCCCGATGAGCAGATTGAGACACAGCACACCCGTAGTCTCATAAAAAAAGCACTAATTGGTCTACATCCTAATTACCGAGAAGCGGTTATCCTCCATCACATACTTGGTCTTGATGTCGAAGAGATTAGCAACGGACTGGGTATTAGCAGCAATACAGTGTATGTTCGCCTAAGTCGTGGTCGCAAAGCCCTCCAAAAGGAGTTGATCACAGTGTTTGACGATGATTTACATGTATTAGGATGTGAAGCCCACCTATACCTTAAACAGCTAACTCGAAAAGTCCACGCCCGGTTGGCTATGGAGGATCCCAGAGATCTCCAGGAGGTAGCCAAGGAGTTAAAGTTGCTTGCAGCGCGGGCCAATTCTGACCAGCTAATGAAGGATTTACAGTCAGAAAACAGCAATATCCGGATGGAAGCTGCTGAGATTATGGGTCAGACAGGCGATGTCCGGCTAGCAAAGGTGTTATTGAAACAGTTACATGTTGAAACCGAAGGGAAAATTCAGATTAAAATCCTGCAAAGTCTCATGGATTTACAGGCTGTGGAGGCTGTTGGAGAAATTGAGGAGTTAAAACGGCAGAGTATCCACATGGATGTGCATAAACAGTGTGCTAAAGCAATTCGTATTCTTGAGGATACGCCCCAATCGTTACCCAGGGTGACACCAATTACGGTGGCAGATTTACGCGATGCAGGGTTAGACCAGATAATGGTCAGAATTCTTGATGAGCATGCTCATCCGTCAATTGTCTTGCCCATGCTCGATGGACTAAGCCGCCTTGGTTCAACTCGCCTGATTACCCGTTCGTGTGAATTTCTGTGTACCTCAAAGCATCCACAGATACGAAGAGGCGCAGCCCGGGCCCTGCATATGGTAGGAAAAGGTAGAAATGATGTCATCGAGGGGTTGTTGACAGGAATCAAGGATGATAACTGGATCGTGGTGGATGCTGTTGCCGAGGCTCTTGCCGATCTTACTCCCGATGAAGCTCGGGACCGGATCGTCCACGCATTGCTTGATAGCTTCTGGGATTCTTTAACCAAGCCTTTTCCGGTACGCTTCACAATTGGCATGGCTATAGGCAAGCTTGTCAATGGGGACTATGAATGGGCCAAGATTCTTATCCCGCAGTTTATCGATGGCATGGGAACGTATAAAAAATCCTGGGGAAATATCGCCTTGAGCCGCACTATCCCTGAATGCATGGCCCCTGGTTACACCGAAATGAATCAGAAAATCATGGACAGGATTACGAATCATATTCCGGGCGATGATGTTCCATCTCTGCTCCTTGCCTTAGGATCCAGTGAAGATCCTCAATGTATCCCCTTCGTAGCCAAATACCTTTCCCATCAGGAGCAGGAAGGCCGCTACCAGGCCCATGCCAGACGGGTTCGGGAGACAGCTG
>SKHL01000106.1 GCA_007116995.1 Limnochordia bacterium | reverse complement strand
GCCTTCGTTCGCTGAGTACCATCAAATAAATCGCCAGCATAGGACAAGGCTAATAAGGTTGTGCCTGTTGCACCAATACCTTGGATCGCTCGGGCTCCCAAGAGTAAGGGGAAAGATTCAAGATACCCAGCAAATCCAGCTAAGGCACCACCGATGCCATACAAAATGATAGTAGGGATCATCACCTCGACTCGTCCAAACCGATCAGAGAGAAACCCTGTCAACGGTAATAAAATGGCGGTGGGTACAGAAAGTGCAGTAATAATTAAACTAGCTTCGACCTTTGTTAGGTCTAGCATTTGTTGAATCCTTGGTAGTATGGGAATTATCATGGAGTTACTAAGGGACCAAATAAATGGAACACAGAGTAAACTAGCGAATAGCTTATCAGTTTTGTTGTTTATCGACATGGATATCCCTCACAAATAGACCGTTGCCATTAGTATACGGTTTTTTCCGCTAGGGTATCCTTACGCAAGTATCAAGTATATGTCTTTCTACTACTTTAGTGCTTTGGTTACTAAGGTAATATCTGATAAGATTCGTTGGAGAAGATAGTCTGCTAGTGTTAAGGCAACCATTGATTCAATCACAATTACGGCTCGAGGAACAATTATCGGATCATGGCGTCCTTCTACCTGGAGATCGATCTCTGAACCATCTTTCGTAATCGTTCGTTGATGTCGATGAATACTAGGAGTAGGTTTGAAATGGGCTCTAAGCCGTATGGGTGACCCATCACTGATCCCCCCCACAATGCCCCCGGCATGATTAGTTTCCTTGCTAATAGTTCCATCGGTCATGCGATAGAAGTCATTGTGCTCGAGGCCTTGCATGGTCGGTGCAGATATCCCACTTCCTACTTCCACAGCTTTGACGGCCCCGATAGAAAATAGTGCTCGGCCAAGCACGGCATCGAGTTTCTCAAAGACTGGCTCACCGGTTCCAGCAGGGATGTTAGTTATCAGACAGTCGACTATTCCACCTGCGGAATCCTCTTCCTCTTTACATTGCTTTAGATATGTGGCAGCTCGTTTTGCGGCTTGGACATCTGGCATAGCTAGTGGGTTGTTAAGAATCTCTTCCCGTTTAAAATGGGTAGGATCCACTTTTATGTTCCCAATGGAGTATGTGTATGCCATAATATCTACAGAAAAGTGTGAAAGAAACTTGCGGGCTATAGCGCCAGCAGCTACCCTTGCTGCCGTTTCTCGTCCCGAAGAGCGTCCACCACCGCGAAAGTCGCGAAACCCATATTTTTGATCATAGGTATAATCAGCATGACCAGGCCGGTAACACTTGGATATCTCAGAGTAATCATAAGGTCGTTGGTTCGTGTTATAGATCACTAGAGAAATGGGAGTCCCGGTGGTTTTACCGTTAAATACACCAGATAGAATTTGCACTTGATCATCTTCTTGGCGTGGGGTAGCATAAGGTGATTGTCCGGGTTTCCGTCTATTAAGATCTAACTGAATCTCTTCCGTCTGAAGCTCGATACCTGCAGGACATCCATCGACCACAGCGCCTAAGGCTGGGCCATGGGATTCACCCCAGGTAGAAACAGTGAAATTCTTGCCAAAGATTGATCCAGACATGATGGTCTCCTTTCGGTGAATTATTATGGACCTAATTTATTCGTGGTTTTATAATACTACAGATATTCAATGCTCACAAGGAAAACCTCTTGTTTTAATAAGAATATCCTTCTCTATCGTGAGATGGGATCTCTTACGCTTGGGAAATCTGATGTTAATAAATAACTAATTCTGTAAGCAGGAATTAGAGGAGCGGTATGGAATTAAACGAATTGGCGGGAGAATTTTTCAAACCCAGACTACGGTTGAAATAAGCGAAAGGAGGCTCAGAGTTTTTTTATTTTGGCCAAAGGCACATATAGAAAGGAAGCGTCTTTTAAAATGACAAGTTGGTTAATCTATTTAGCTCCAATTGGGTCTATCGTGGCCCTGATATTTGCAGGTTACTTCACCAAGACGGTGAAAAAGCATAGCGAAGGAACTGTAGAAATGCAAACCATCGCTGCGGCTATTCGCGAAGGTGCCAGAGCGTATTTGCGTCGGCAATATCAAGCAGTAGCTATTTTCTTTATTTCTATGTTTATCCTATTGTATATTCTAGTGTTTATGGGGTACCTAAACGTGTTCGTCCCCTGGGCATTTATTTCTGGTGGTGCATTCTCAGCGTTAGCTGGATTTATTGGTATGACAGTAGCAACCCATACCAGTGCTCGTACCACAAATGAAGCACGTACGAGTCTGAATTCTGCATTGCGGGTAGCCTTTGCCGGTGGGTCTGTAATGGGGTTGACTGTTGTAGGGTTAGGCTTACTTGATCTAAGTATTTGGTATTTCTTGCTTGATTGGGTATATAGGGATTTATCTGAGGCGGCACGAATTCAGATTATTACTAGTACCATGTTAAACTTTGGTATGGGTGCAAGTGCGATGGCATTGTTTGCCCGTGTGGGAGGCGGTATCTATACGAAGGGTGCAGACGTTGGTGCTGACCTTGTTGGTAAGGTAGAAGCCGGGATTCCAGAAGATGATTCTCGTAATCCAGCAGTAATAGCTGATAATGTAGGCGATAACGTGGGTGACATCGCGGGTTTAGGTGCGGATCTATATGAGTCCTATGTAGGTTCTATCGTAGCGACCTGCGCATTGGCTGTAGCTGCTGGTTTTGGAACAAGAGGTGTTTTAGTGCCTTTAACTATGGCGGCCGTAGGAGTGTTAGCATCCATTATTGGTATGTCCTTTGTGAAAACTGGTGAAAAAGCAGATCAGGGTGAATTGTTGGGAGCGCTACGGAGAGGTATTCTGGTCTCTGGTGGCATCATTGCAATTATCTCTTGGGTAGTGATCGTTGGTTTACTTGGATGGGAAAATATCGGTATGTACTTCGCCGTTTTATTTGGTCTAGTGGCCGGAATCGGTATCGGGTTATCAACGGAGTATTATACTTCATCGGAATACAAGTCCACCAAGGAAGTGGCTGAAAGTGCTGTTACTGGTCATGCCACAGTAATTATTCAAGGTATGTCTGTGGGTATGTACTCCATTGCTCCGTTTACGATTATTATAGTATTAGCAATTCTGGCTAGTTTTTTTGTCACTGGTGGGTTAGCTAACTTCAATCTAGGTCTTTACGGTGTAGGCTTAGCTGCTGTTGGTATGCTTAGCACATTAGGGATAACATTGGCGACAGATGCGTATGGTCCAATTGCAGACAATGCAGGTGGTATTGCCGAAATGTCTCACCAACCTGCGGAAGTACGAACTAGAACGGATGCGCTAGACTCATTAGGCAACACGACTGCTGCCACAGGTAAGGGTTTCTGTATTGGGTCGGCTGCATTTACGGCCTTAGCCCTTATTGCTGCATACCGCGAGCAAGTAGGGCTAATTGCAGCGGACCGAGGTATTGATTTAGTATTGGATCTATCCATCATTAATCCTAAGGTTCTCGGGGGATTGATGTTAGGGGCCATGTTGCCCTTCCTCTTTAGTTCTCTTACTATGAAAGCCGTGGGGCGCACTGCTCAATCTGTAGTACTCGAGGTGCGACGTCAATTTAGGGAGATTAAGGGCTTGCTAGAAGGGAAAGACGATGCTAGAGCAGATTACGCTACTTGTGTAGATATTTGTGCGAAAGCTGCACTTAAAGAGATGATTGGTCCTGCAGTTGTGGCTATCTTAAGCCCTATAGTGGTGGGGCTTCTCTTAGGTGTAGAAGGCGTAATCGGC
>SKHL01000209.1 GCA_007116995.1 Limnochordia bacterium | reverse complement strand
ATAAATCTCTTTCTCCACGGGATTAATCGTTATATCTACTGTATATAGCATCACTTAAGTCCAACCTTTCGGAAAACTAAAATTTTCATTTCGGATAACGTTCTAATTTACGCCATCACTTCTTATTATCCCTTTCTAAGAGGGATATTTACGACTTCATAAATATCCCTCTTATCCTCAGTCACTCTATCCGGTTATTCAGCAAAACGCTGCGAGAAGCCCTGTCTTCAACCGTGAGTTTAATCTCTATAATTAATGAACCGGTCTAATGGACTTTGGATCTTACTAATTGTGTTACAGGTAACATGGGTATATATTTCTGTTGTTTTACTGCTCTTGTGACCTAACAGTTCTTGAATAATCCGTATGTCTACACCTTGTTCTAGCAGGTGCGTTGCAAACGAATGTCTCAACGAGTGCACTGAGACATCTTTGCATAGTCCAGTTTTTTTGTGAGCTATCTCAAATACTCTTTGAACCGAACGGACGGTCAAGTGGGTTCCCGCTTTTCTTCCAGGGAACAACCATTTTGAGGGGCGCACTGCTCTGTAGTATGTTCTCAGTGTCTCTAATGCAAGTTGTGATAGTAGAGTATATCTGTCTTTTCTTCCTTTGCCCAAACGTACATGGATGAGATTTCTCGCGCTATCTATATCTCGTGGTTGTAGGCATACAGTTTCACTTACTCTTAAGCCTCCAGAATATGTTACGCTTAAGATGGCTTGGTGCTTTAAGTTATTTGGGGCAGTCAAAATCTGATAAACTTGGTCGGTATTCAAAACCACCGGAAGCTTCTTGTCATGCTTTGGTCTAGGCATATCCACACTTAATGTTTTTTCTGACTCACCCCCCCTTGAAAAAAACAATAGCTTAAGCGCACTGACTGCCTGATTAACATAGGCAGATGAGTACTGTCGTTCATCAAGCAACATTAAGAGAAACTCCTGTGCACTAGTTATACTGATATCCTCATCCACAGTGATTAGATAGAGCAAGTAACGTCTTGCATGACCTAAATAGACTTTGCGTGTCTGAAGGCTATACGCCCTAAGCCGCAATA
This sequence comes from Limnochordia bacterium, assembly GCA_007116995.1. Lineage (GTDB taxonomy): Bacteria > Bacillota > Limnochordia > Darwinibacteriales > DTU012 > CSBR16-202. The sequence continues at coordinate 12,683 of SKHL01000209.1, read as the reverse complement.
ACCGTTCTAGATTACTAACAAGGTCAGCACTTGTATTCAATGGGTTAGGTTGACTGCTGCTTAACTCTCCAGAGTACCAACGTTGCTTAATCATTTTAATCGGGTCTAATCCAGATAGACTTTGGTCATCTGAAGAACGACTACGCGGTGGTTCAGACCACATAGGGTCACTCTTTTGGCCCCTATCCTCCGTTGTCTCGTTTTGGTAGTTACTTCTTACTTTATTGTTGGGATGCCCATGAGGTAAATTGGAGCATGTATTGGTATTGGTACTTGCAGAGCGCTCGATAGAGGGCTTATGTTTCAACCGATTCTTCTCCACAGTTAAGATTGATATCTTTCTATCTGTGGTGTTTATCTTAAACTTGTCTACAATTAGCGGATCTAATCTAATGTCTTCAGCTTTAAACAAATCTAATATCTGGTAAAGCAACTCATGATAGGCAGGTGCTATCCAGCATTGATCTTCGCTGTTCCAGCTTACGTTGGATAATGTCTGGATTTCATCTACTAACCTGTGCGAAAATTCAAATCTAACCGAGATCTTCCCTACTGAGAATCTTCTGATTTCAATAATAGCCATTAACTTCCCCTTTAATCACCTCTGGGCATGTCCAAGATCAAACTACAGAAGGGGACCATATTTGACTTGCGTCACCCCACCTAGTTTTGTCTCCCTGGAAATATTTCAATATATTATTAAACATTCCTTCTAACTAGGTAAATCAAATCTACAGCTTAACTCATCAGCGCTCTGAGTTATCTCTGATTTGAGTACCTTTCCATTTAGTTCGGTAAGATTATGCTGTTTACACCATAACAAGTAAGACAGGCTCCTAATAACAAGGAGCCTGCTAATCATCGGATAGGTAACCTCGTGTGCTAATATCGTCATCTCCGTAACTGTTGATCAAAATGCATTTTAAAATTAGCAAAGGTAAGAATCTCTGTATTAGTCATCATATGAAGGCGACTTTTTCTGAAGTAACGGAGTGTAGCAGCCTTGATTGGAAGACCGCAAAGAACATCTACAAGAAAGGTCTTAAAGAAGACTACCGGGAAATTGACTATTCAGGTCTACGTGTATTGGCTGTGAATGAGATATCTATGCTAGCCCCCATAGATATCTGACGATCGCAATAGATTACGAAACAGGCAGAGTAATCTGGGCAGGCGAAAGCAATACCAAAGAGACCCTGAAGAGATTCTTTGACCAGATGCCTAAAGCCACACGAGACAATATAGAGGCTATAGCTATGGATATGTGGGAGCCATTTACCTTAGCAGTTAAAGAGATCTGCCCAAAGGCTACGATTGTTTATGACTTCTACCACATTGTGGCCAACTACAATAAAGTCATCACCACAGTGCGACGACAGGAGTACCATAAGGCCTGGAAAGGGGTAAATTGATCAACACATTGGGAGAAGAACCTAATTGCTTTATATCCTGTAGTGCCTTTAGTGCACTTATTACATTGCTTTCATGTTGGCCATCTGCTTTTGGGCCATAACTAGCTTAAAATAGGCTCCCTTTAGACGCATAAGTTCGTCATGGGTACCTAATTCTGCCTGTTTTCCATGATCTAGTACCATCAACCTATTGGCGAATCGCAGGGTGGACAGTCGATGTGCGATGGCGATTGTTGTTCGATTCGCTACTAAGCGTCGCAGGGCATCTTGAATTTGTTTCTCTGTCTGACTGTCTACAGATGAAGTTGCTTCGTCAAGGATCAAAATCTTAGGATCATGGAGTACAGCTCGAGCGATGGCTATCCTTTGTCGCTCTCCTCCGGATAGGCGTTGCCCTCGCTCGCCTACTCGGGTATCATATCCGTCAGTGAATTTCATAATAAAGTCGTGGGCGTTAGCGATTTTGGCCGCCCGGAGAATATCCTCTGCTGTTGCGTCTTGTTTGGCGTATGCGATGTTTTCCCAGATAGTTCCGGAGAACAGGAAGGTATCCTGTAGTACTACACCGATTTGTCGACGCAAGTCTCGTTGGGGAATGTTTCGGATGTCTATACCATCAATTAAGATAGCGCCTTCATCAACATCGTAAAAACGATTCACAAGGTTGATCAGTGTGGATTTGCCGGCTCCTGAGTGACCTACTAATCCAATCATTTCCCCTTCTTTGATCTCTAGATCGATGTCTTGTAGGACAGGTTCATGCTTAACATAGCCGAAGGTTACATCATTCAGGTGGATTCTTCCTTTAATATTCGGAAGCGGTGCTGCATCTTTTTTATCTTCTACATCAGGTTGTTGGTCAATAACCTCAAAGATCCGCTCACACGATGTCATGGCCTGGTGGAACCAGCGGGGAACAAAAGTAAGGTATTGGAGGGGTTGGTAAATCATGCCTGCATAGGCTGAGAATAGGAATAATTCACCGACTAGAAGCTGTTCGCCATACACCATATGTCCACCAAAATAGAAGATCAAAAAGTTACCTAAACCCATTACGAAGCTTAAGGAAGGGTATAGCGTGTTAAACGTCTTCTCATTGTAGGCGGTTACATCAGCAAATTCTTTAGAGAACGCTGTAAACCGTATCACCTCTCTATCTTCTCCACCAAATGCCTTAACAACTCGAATTCCCGAAAGAATATCCTGTAACAGTGAGTTGGTCTTATCTCCTAATCTACGCTGCCTGCGATACATGTTGCGGATTTTCATCCAGGTTATCCGAGATAGCCAGACTATCAAGGGAGCTGGTATTAAGACCAGAAAGGCTAGTCGCCAATTGGTGATAAACAGAATTACACCTATTCCTACAAAAATTATTCCTTGACTAATTACATCGGGTACTTGATGTTGTAAAAAAGACTGAATATGACTTGTATCTCCACTAATTCGGTTCATCAAATCTCCTGTTTTTCTCTGATCGACAAATCTAAGCGATAGGGCTTGAATTTTAGTATATACCAATTCTCGCAACTCTCGACCAAGACGTGCACTAAGCTTCACCATGATCCGGCCTCGCCAGATAGAGAGGCCTACATTAAGCAAGCGCCCTAATGCTAGGCCTCCCACTAGGATGAGCAACAACCACAGATCCAAGAGCTGAGGGCGTAGTACATTATCGATTAGGAGTCGTTGAATTTGGGGCAGCATCAAGTTTACCCCCGCTAAAACGAAAAAGATTGCCATAGCCTCAATTACGAGCCAAACATGGGGTAATGTTATCTCCCACAACCGTTTTATTAACTTGCGTTTATCGATGCAAGCAGGACAGACCTTGCTATTTGCTCGTAATGGACGATTACATTTTGGACATTTGTCTAGCTCCATAGGACCGATCGGACGCAGTTTATTGTCCTCTAAGTAGCGGGTTACATAGCGAGCGGCCGCTGAGTATAGCGGTTGATCATCGACCACATAGCGAGCAATGCAATCTACTTTATCCTCACCTAACCATACCACCAAACGGCCATTTCCCACCAGGCCTTGAGCTTCGATTTTGGTGATGCTGCTAATATCATAGGACTTAGCTAACTGCACAGAAGACCTGTCTTCTGCTTCAAATCGCAAAATTCGCTGCTGCGTAACGATCACCTTTGCCGCCATGAATTGACCTAGCGGGCCTATTTTTATAGGTAACTCAAATAGAATAGACTCATCTGCTTTTAAGATTCCTTCTGGAATTGACACCTGTACTTCCTCATAGTGTTCTATTCCTTTTGTTGCAGTCACTGCACTCATTTTAGCCACCTCACAAACAATGAATTTAGGGTTAGAAATTCCTGGCAAATCTAGTTATATGTCTATACCAGTGACTCCAAATAACGAAGGCTCTTTGTATCTAAGGCGTTTATATTGGGGATTTCAAATCTATTCCCTGTCATGTCTACTACGAGCAGTCTGTTTTCAGTGATAGGTTGAATTCCATCCTCTCTCCCACGGGTTACGAATTTACGATATCCCCTATCTGTTTCTACATCCCAATAAAGATGACCGAACTCATCCTTAAGCCCTAGGATTCGCAGAATTTGCGGAGCATAATAGCGCCATTGTAGTTCGTGAAGGATTGCATCTTTGGATTTTCTGTCGAACTCATCTGCATCTGCAACGATCCCGATCTCATCACCTTTTTCATTGCGAACCGAAATGAATTTATTTTCAAAGGTAAAGGGGAATGCTTGATAGAGATCCACTTTTGAATAGGATTCTTTCCCTATTTGCAGAGACAACACGCCACCGGCTGTAGTGGAAAACATAGCTTCCTTTGGTTCTAGATACCGAATCTCAATTATCTTATCTATATCCTCTAATCCATCATCGGTGTTCGTGGGACCTTGCTCTAGACCGCCGTCCCGCTTCGGTTGATCATCCGTTTTAGTACTATCTGATTTGGTTTGTTGTTGATCTTTTTTCGCACTGTCAGTTACCACTGATAACCCTTTGCCTCCGGGTCCGTTTGGTGTTTCTTTGTTGTCTTGCTTCTGGTCAATCTGCTTCTCATTCTCAGTCTCTTTTTCACTTTTTTCCTGTTGCTTTGCTACAGCATTTGAACTAGTCAAGGTATAACCTCCTTAAAATCGGCAGAGGCAGGGTTCTCATCCACCTATACCGCTTAATCTCAATGCTTGTCGTTGGGTTGTATATAGTTTATGGTATACACCCTTTTTCTCCATGAGTTCTGCATGGGTACCAATTTCAGCAATTTTACCTTTATCAAACACTAACAGACGATTGGCTTTACGCAGTGTCGATAAGCGATGAGCGATAGCGAAAGTTGTGCGACCCTCCACTAGTTGCTCTAGAGCTTCTTGAATCAGCTGCTCTGCTTGGGTATCAATACTCGCTGTTGCTTCATCTAGGATAAGAATCTTAGGGTCATGTAAGATAGCCCGAGTAATAGATAGTCTTTGCCGCTCTCCTCCTGATAGATCATGGCCTTTACGCCCGATCACTGTTTCATACCCATCTGCTAGTTTTATAATAAAATCATGGGCATTCGCGATTCGAGCGCAACGGATAACCTCTTCTGGTGTTGCGTCTGGTTTGGCGTAGGTGATGTTCTCATAAATCGTACCGTTAAACAAGAAGGTGTCTTGTAGTACCATGCCCACTTGTCTATTCAAGTCATCTTTTGAAATTTCCTTAATATCTATCCCATCTATTTTTATGATGCCCTTTTCCGGATCGTACAATCGGGCAATTAAGTTTATCATTGTAGACTTACCGGCTCCAGAATGACCTACTAGCCCAATCATTTCGCCAGCTTTCACTTGAAAGCTTACTTCAGTTAGGACAGGTTTCCCCTCTTCATAGGAGAATTGCACATCCAGGACCTCTACATCACCTTTAATCTCGGGTAAACGTGATGGCTGTGCTGGTGAGGGCAGATAGTCCTGGGAATCAATAATCTCAAATATCCGCTGGGCGGAATTCATGCAGGAGGACCACCATTCTACAATGTGAGTCATAAAGCGAAGGGGTCCATAGAGCATCCCCAGATACCCTGTAAAGGTAATCAGAGTTCCAAAGGTCATGCGGCCATTGATTACATCCCAACCACCAACACCCCAGATAATTAAACCTCCTAATCCCATAATGTATGACATTAACGGAAAGATTGTGGTGGTTAGGTTTCCTACTTCCATCCCTACTGCAAATACATTGCTATTTCTCTGAGAAAAACGCTCAATCTCTTGATCTTCTTTTCCAAAGGCCTTGACCACACGCACTCCGGTTAAGGAATCGTTGACCACCGAGTTAAGGGAAGCATCAGCCCGGAACCGCTTTGAGAATAGCCGCCATAATCGAGGGAAAATGAGCTTAACTGACATAATAATTAGTGGGACGGGTAACAAAACAAAAATTGTAAGACGCCAATTCATCGCAAACAACACTGCAGTAATTCCTAGTAAAGTAACGGTATTAACAATAAAATAAGGTACACCATCATGGAAGAAATACTGTAAATGCATGGCATCATTATTGACTCTATTCATTAGTGAACCGGTTTGACGTTTATTATAGAAATTGAGAGACAGCTTTTGCATGGCTGCAAAGACAGTTGTCTTCAAGTCATATACGATCTTAGCAGTTACTCCAGCGTTGATTCGTCCATGGGCTATGCTAAGTAACAATCCAGCTAGTTGGGTGCCGAACGTTATCATCACGACTTGACCAATCATCCCTTCATAACGTCCACCTTCTAATAACACCTCGTCAAATAAAACCCGACCACCTAAATACGGAGCTGCTAATCGCACAATAGCGCTGGTAAACATCAGTAAAATCATAGCAACGATAGGTCGTCTGTACTGGGGTGTGAATGATAGCACTCGCTTGAATAGGGACTTCTTATCCAGGCAACGGGGGCAAACCTGACGATTCGGATCGGAGTACTCTCTACCGCACTTTGAGCATGATGGCTTTGCGCCTTTGCACCTTTGTTTATCGTCCTTCGGTTCTTCCCCTTTCAAAACTGCGTTGGCTATCTGACAAAAATCATTGAATCCTTTGGCTATACCTGGAGAGGCCCGTCCTATTACCATTTCCTCTTCGTCAAAAGTTGCCACTAACGCAGCACTTCCCGCTGATGTAAGGTTCTTAAACTCTGTTATGGCACTGATTGGATATTTCGACTTAATCCTTACTGTCCGTGGATTATTGCGCTCATCCACATCCTGCTCTTTGATGTTCACCAGCTGCTTACGCTTGCGCAGCCCCTTCGCGCGGGAAGACTCTACCACTTTAGCCTGTTGCTCTGTGTTGGCGTACTCTTGTTGCGTAATCACATATAACCAACTGTCATCTAGACAGAGCCAACTTCCTCGATATAATCCTGTTATATCTAGATCCACATATACCATTGCGCGTAGGTCAGCATTGCCTTTCGCCTGTACAATTATTTCCTCAACGTAGGCTGGCAACTTGATCTCCGTTGTCATGTTCATACCTCCTCGGAAAACCCAGACTTCTTAGCGATAATTTCTTGTTACCTCTAATCCATCTATTGATTGATACTTCTCCTGGCTTATCTCGGCAATAAATGGACTTAACTCTCCTTGATAGTATACATGCAAGTAGTGCAATGCCCTAGTACAGGCTGTATACAGTAATTTTCGTTCTGATTCTTGCCCATAAGATAGACTATCTGCATTACAGACAATTACAGCATCAAACTCAAGCCCTTTAGCCAAATAGACTGGTACGATTACCACACCTTGGCTAAAATGCTCATCTTCTGTCGTGATGACGGAGAAGTCTAGTTGGTCAGCTAAACGCGCTGCAATCTGTTGACATTCATAGGCCGTCTTACAAATTAAAGCAATGGACTTTGACTGCTGTGTGTAAAACCATTGTACACTAGTAACCAAAGACTGTCTTAGGGTGTTTGGATCCATTCTGATAACCTTAGGTTTCTCCCCTGCCCGCTCCATGGACTCTATTTGCTGATTCGAAACTAGCAGATCTCGAGTAAATGCGCTTATTTCTCGAGTGGAGCGATAGCTTTTTGTTAATGTGATCGTTTTACGCCTCGTCTGTGCAAATGGAATTTCCAGATCATGGTAGCTGCCTATCATAGCATAGGGTTGAACCCGTTGGTTAAAATCACCTAAAACAGTAAAGGTACTTTTCGGAAACAGCTCCTTGATTATGGCAAAGTGAAAGATGGAATAGTCCTGGGCTTCATCAATGATCACGTGGCGAATCTGTGTGTAATCTGGCCACCCCTCTAACCGTCCCTTTAAGTATAGTATCGGTGGAACGTCTTCATACTTAATTTGATTATTACGAAATGCAACTAACGTTTGCTTACAAATTTGGGTCCAATTCTCTGGCACAGGTTGCTTCGTAAGTGTAGCTGCAAGTTCCGGATCTTGGATTAACTCTTGATAGACTTGATAAATATCAAGATCCAACAATGTATTTAGCTGGTTATATAAAGGCTGTATATCCCGGTTTACTTCCTCAATACAAACGCTTTTTATATATCGATTGCTTTCTCCGATATACTCAGCATCATCAACTTTTATCTCAAACAGCTGCTGGATTTTTTGCTTCTTTATGGGATCAAGCAGAAATCTAATCCTCCGTCGTAGCTTCGCCAGACGCTTTTTTATCGGTAAATACTGATATGTATCAAAAAAAAGTTCTTCACACTGGACCTTGGTCAGTATTGTTTGATCCCAGATGATTACATCATCAAAGGAAAAACGTTTGTTCTTCAAATGGGCGATGTACCCATTAATAATGCGAAAGAAACCGATTGAGTTCTTAAACTCAATTCCCTGCAAGCGGAATGTCCGCTCTGGACTCGGGCTCTGACTAGACAGCTGCTCTAATTGGGTATACAGATCTTCCACTTCCAAGGCTTCACCGAGCATTTTTAGGGCAAAAGCACCAAACGTTGCTTGCCCGATATTGTCTTCACCAAGCTGCGGTAATACACGAGAAATATAATCACTAAATATCTGATTGGGGGAGAATATCACGATATTATCTGCGTCGATAGACGCATGATATCGATATAGTAGGTAGGCCGCTCGATGCAGGGCGATAGATGTCTTACCACTACCTGCTGGTCCCTGTACCATTAGTAGCTGGGACTGTTCATCGCGAATAGCCAGGTTTTGATCCCGTTGGATACTATAGATAATGTTTCGCATTTTTTCATCAGCATGTTTACTGAGCACGTCTTGTAATATTTCATCATCTACCTTAAGGTCACTGTCAAAAGCTGATGCTAACTGCCCATCTACAATTCGGAATTGCCGTTTTAGCTTAATCTCCCCAGTAATGGTTCCTGCTGGACATTGATATTCGGCTTTCCCTACTCCATAATCATAAAACATGCTAGCAACTGGGGCTCGCCAGTCATAAATCAGATGTTCTTTTGTGTTCTGATCCACTAACGATGCAATACCTATATATAGTTGTTCTAAGGCGGGATATTGATCATCACTAAAATCAATCCGGCCAAAATAAGGTGATGACTCTAGTAATTTTAACTTCCGGACAGTCTGCCGATCAACACCAAACTCTCGTCCGCGTCGTTTCATCTCCTCTAAGTGTTGGGCAACCTCAAAATCATCTGCACCATATCCAATCTGCAAATCTTGCCAAATGAATTTACGGATTTCCCGTAGCTGTGTTTTGTGACCTTTTGTCTGCTCTATAGCCTCGCTAAGTTGGGATTCTATCTCCGTCACAACATAATCTAGCTTTTCCTGTTCGTTTTGGATTTCCACCTTATTTATCTCATCTCATCCTTTCATCCTAATCCATATGGACGCGATTCCCGAAATCCACAGTTCTCGGCTGGCCTACAACCTGCCTTATATTTCCTTATTATGACTTACAAAGGCCTTTTCTATGACTTCTAGCAAACTAATAAAATCCTGGTATAACTAAGCAAGCGTGGTCTACTGAGCTAAGGAGTGTCTGTCAAGTAAATCCATCATATTATTTCCTTGACACTGGGAACGAATTGTGATATGATTTAATTTAATCATAAATATTGTTGCCTATCTAATACATTATGCCACAGATAGAGATCAATGTAAAGCAGTAATTTACTGACTAGTTCGCTTTAAGGAAGATTAAGTCACTAATACTCTTACTACCCCAATCATTCTTTATCACAATCAGAGCGACCCACCATAAAGAGAGGCTAGGTAGCTAGGCCCTTGGGCAGGTGGTAGTCATCAGATAGTATAAGACTGATTATTCAGCTATCTACTCTTGTGCTTGTTTCAGAGAAGACAGAAGTGGCATTGGCTTTTTATGTTGCGCATCCGCAACTTGGAATAAAAGAAGAACCCTACTAGGGGTTCCTCTTGTGTAATGGCGTAAGCCAGAAATCTACTCCGCTTATATGTTGCCCATTAGATCCGAGCAGCATCGATCGCCTACATTGAAATGAGCGTATTCCTTAGCTGGTCGCGCGGTATTCTTTATGGAGTAGGTAGCTTGTGGCCCAAGCTACCTACTATACCAACTTAGTGAATCCTAACAACTTGCTAGAATTCACACCTCCGTTGGTTGATCATGTCAACCACCTCCTTTTGGGAATCTCATGTAGGACCAATTCCCACCCTTACTATATCAGACATACAGCCTGGATTAAAGGTCAAGAATGATTCGGATGTGTTTGTTCCTCTTATCTTGGATTCAATTGATTCAAGTCATATGGCGTTGCCTGGTAGACATAGTAGTTAGACCAATTTGAGAAGAGAAGGCTAGCATGACTTCGCCAGTACACCGAAGGCTGCTCCTTTGGATCATCTTTTGGATAGTAGTTGCGCGGAACTGCGATATCTAGTCCTTTGCCTACATCTCGATCATATTCGGCTTTAAGTGTATGGAGATCGTACTCTGCATGGCCGGTCACAAAAACCTGCCTGCCATCGGTACTGCCTACGATATAAACTCCAGCTGCGGGTGATTCTGCTAACACTTCCACTCCATCTACCCGATCAATGTCTGCTTTCCGAATCTCAGTATGTCGAGAATGAGGAGCATAGAAACAATCATCAAACCCTCGCAGTAGCGGAATATTCTCTTTTAGCTTATAGTGCTTAAACACCCCAAATTGCTTCGTAGATAAAGGGTACTTAGGAATCCCATAGTGATAAAACAAGCCAGCTTGTGCTCCCCAGCAGATATGCAATGTGGATGTAACATTCGAGAGCTTCCAATCCATAATCTGGATTAACTCGTCCCAATAGGCCACTTGCTCGAACGGCATTTGTTCCACAGGAGCTCCGGTAATAATCATCCCGTCATACTTTTGGTCTTTTACATCAGAAAAGGTTTTATAAAACTTAAATAGATGCTCTGCTGGTGTGTGCTTCGATTGATATGTTTCTGACTGAAGCAAGTCTACATCTACTTGCAATGATGTGTTTCCTAGTAGACGTAGTAACTGGATTTCTGTTGCTATTTTTGTTGGCATTAGGTTAAGAATAGCGATTTTTAACGGTCGAATATCTTGACGCAGAGCTCTATCTTCATCCATCACAAAGATATTCTCCTGAGCCAGGATTTCCTTCGCTGGTAAATCACTGGGTATTTTTACTGGCATTTTGACCCCCCCTGGTAGAAACTGATTAATTATCGACTGCCTGTTTTAAGGCTTGATCTAAATCCTCAACCAGATCATCAATGTCCTCTATTCCCACAGACAAACGAATCATATCTGGACTAACACCAGCAGCAAGTTGATCCTCTTCTGAGAGCTGCGCATGGGTAGTGCTCGCTGGGTGAATCACTAAGGACTTGGCGTCTGCTACATTGGCTAGTAGGGAGAAAATCTCTAGACTGTCAATGAATTTCTTACCAGCTTCTACCCCACCCTTAATTCCAAATGTAAAGATGGAACCACTGCCCTTAGGCAGATATTTCTTAGCCAGATCATGATATTTATTGTCAGTTAAACTAGGGTAATTCACCCAGCTCACCAAGGGATGTTCTGCTAAGAAGGTGGCTATCTGTTGTGCGTTAGCTACATGTTTCGCCACCCTGAGGGACAATGTTTCTAACCCTTGCAGGAAGAGAAACGCATTAAAGGGACTTAGGCACGCTCCAGTATCTCTCAGGAGCTGGACTCGAGCCTTAATAATATAGGCCGCCGCTTGAAAACTCTCTACATAATTTACACCATTATAGGAAGGATCCGGTGTTGTCAGCCCAGGAAACCGTCCACTACCAGCCCAGTCAAATTTCCCCGAATCCACAATGATTCCACCTATCGATGTGCCGTGTCCACCAATAAACTTAGTGGCAGAATGCACGACTATATCGGCACCAAACTCAATCGGCCTACTTAAATAGGGTGTGGCAAACGTGTTATCTACAATCAGAGGGATTTTATGGGAATGGGCAATTTCTGCCACAGCTTCGATGTCCACTAGGTTAGTGCCAGGATTTCCAATTGTTTCAATAAAAACGGCCTTTGTTTTCTCGTTAATAGCCCTGGCGAAATTTTGCGGATCATCGGGATCAACAAATACAGTCTTAATACCAAACCGTGGTAACGTGGCCGAAAACAGGTTATATGTACCACCGTACAACGTACTTGCTGCCACGATTTCATCTCCGGTTCCAGCTATGTTCTGAATGGCATAGGTGATAGCTGCTGATCCAGATGCTACGGCCAGAGCGGCTGCTCCATTTTCTAGAGCGGCGACTCGCTGCTCAAATACATCGGTTGTTGGATTCATGATTCTGGTATAAATATTACCAAACTCTTCTAGTGCAAATAGCTTAGCTGCGTGATCCACATCGTTAAAAACATACGATGTAGTCTGATAAATTGGCACCGCTCGCGAACCTGTGGTTGGATCTGCTGTTTGTCCTGCGTGGACTTGAAGTGTGTCAAACCCTTTTGCTTTACTCATCTTCATCTCTCCTCATCTCTTCAGTATTAAAATAACCCCTCTATCGATTATAGAGAGGTAGGTAAAATAATACCTAACTCTCATCTCCCAAAGCCTGCGCTTTGCTGGAATTAGCACCTTCGCAAACAAATGTGTTTGGTGGTTGCCGGGCTTCATCGGGCCAGTCCCTCTGCCTCTCTCGATAAGAGTAAATGCATAAACCATATGGATTTATATTGGAACTAATTTTACCACAGCAATCCCTTAAATTCAAGTAGGAATTTGTTAAATTAATTCCATATTATCATGTACTACTTCCATGGACAACTTAAATCATCTCCTT
>SKHL01000119.1 GCA_007116995.1 Limnochordia bacterium | reverse complement strand
CTCATAAAAAGAAGATTGGCTTGGAGTACGGAGTAGGGAGCGAAGTCTGCTTTTTGTTTCATCCCGATAGCATGTACTTTGTCAATTCCACCAAAGATATGGTGTAGAGCAGCGATGTCGTGTACGCCGGTATCGTAGATAGCGCCTCCTGTAAATTCTGGATACTGTCTCCACTCGGTGGCTGGAAATTTGTTCTCTAGCATGTCTTTGGGGAAATTGATAGCTCGATTTTGGATGAAATAGTAAACATCACCAATTTCTTGTGTTCTAACAAGATCACGAATGATGTTGTTTTCCTCATTGTAACGATAGTTCTCTGCTATTAAAATGGAAATATGGTACTTCCTTGATAGGTCTCTCGCAGCTAGAGCTTGATCTTTCGTGGGTGCTAATGGTTTCTCACAGATAATTGGCTTACCGACTTTAGCTACCTCTTCAGTGACCTTGAAGTTTAGTTCGACGGGGAGCATGATGTCAAAGGCATCTATATCATCACGCTTAATCATTTCATGATAATCGCTATAGGTGTTATTTGGGCTGATATCTAATGTGTTTCTCCACTTTTCTGTTATATCTCGATTTAAATCACAAAGGGCAACGATTTCGTATTTATCTGTTAGACTCTGGTAGGCGGGGTAATGTAACTTCTCAAAGGCCATTCCCACACCGATAATTCCAATTCGTAGCTTATGCATGTTGATCTCCTTCCATCTATTTGTCTATACTATAGTTTCCTAGTTTAGGTGAATAATTCATCATAAAGCTCTTGGTCCCAATACACTAAATCCCGAGGTTGTGGGTTCGACAGGAAACTCTTGAGTCTGCCACAAGGGTTTTGGGGCTGAAACCAGAATAACACTATGGGGGTGATAAAATGGAGAAGGTAATTATCCAGTTCTTACAATCACTGGCAACTAAACGCTTTCGGACCAAGGACCTATTAGAGTATCTGCAGAATAAATTGGGTTCGAATTTTTGGGAATCTGGTGGATACATAGCCATCGTCCAGGAGATCAACCAATTGGTGAAGCAAGAAGTATTATATCCTGTCAAGGCCTGGAAAGAGAATGGGATGAACCCGTCCCTGTATAATGGATACCGCTTTCAGGGTTGGTCACAAGTAGTGGATTCAAGGACCAAGCAGAGGTTGTTAACCTATTATCACCCACACCTCAATGTGTCCAGCTATATTCAGGACATCGACTTGTATCAGCAAGATCGGGTGTATTTAGAGCAATTAGACTCTTTTCTAAAGCGAGATGAGGGTCAGAAGGAACAAGTGACACCTACAGTGAACGAGCGATCCTTTCAGATTTTTCGAGATGAAAAGTGGTTAGCTTCCTCAGTGGGTCAAGGGTTTCTGCAACGAGTAGGACTATCCTTAGCCGATCTTAACTGTAATAGGACCTATGAGCCCTTCTTTTATTATCAGCATACTAGTAATAAACAGCCATTCCATTGCCTGATCGTTGAGAATAAGGATACCTTTTTCTCGCTGAAATCCCTCATGCAAGCGGGCGTTACTATCTGGGCCAACTGCGACATCTCCATGCTGATATACGGTGAAGGAAATAAAATCATACACAGCTTTTCCTACTTTTTTGAGATATATCAGGATACCTTGGATACCGTGGAGGTTTGGTATTTTGGAGATTTGGATAGTGCAGGGATCCGTATATGGTATGAATTGGCAAAAAATGAAATAATAGAGATCAGACCATTTCAGTTGTTCTATACGGGCTTAGTACAGCAAAATTATGATAAAGCAGGTAAGCTGCGAACCAGTCAAGGGTGGAGCCAACCAGCCATAGATCTATTTTTGAGCTACTTTGGCCAAGGGGATCGAGATCGCATGCTAGATATCCTGAATAACGATAGATATTTACCTCAGGAGGCTCTCGCAGGGCAAGAACTATATGAGTTAGCTACGAAAAAGGAGCATTCGCATGCCATGGACTGACCAGTTACTTCATGGATTTTCTGACCGGATGAAAAACATTGCGGTGTATGGACCAATTCTAGAGTTAAACAAAAAAACAAAATACCCATACTGTTTACCCTCTTTGGCTATTGGGGTGATGTTGTATATCTTAGAAGATATGATTCAGGCCGAAAAGAGCTGTACCTATGAGAGCCTCGCCCATTTTATCCAAGAGGTTGTTAATCATAATTACCCAGAACCTTTAAGTATTCAGGAGTCACTAGAGTTAACCCATTATCTTGTTCGTGATTGTCTAATGAATGAAGGCAGACCACAAGAGATGAAGTATTTGGATTTAGAAAAGAGCCAAGCGACAAGCTGTCGGTTTCACTTAGTGGAATTAGAAAGCTACCAGGTACAGAGTAAGACTGTGCGGCTAAAACTATCTAGCGATGGCCTGGAGATGTTATTTAAAACGAAAGAAATTTACGGGGAACTTCAAGTTACCATTGCCCAGCTCTATTTACGACAGCAGATCCAAAAAGGTGTTTTTGATGGAGCCCTACGAGCGGTGGAGGAATTAGCTTTAGCTGTGAGGAACGAAAAAGAAAGGTTGCGTCAGTTAGAAGAGAGAATCATCCGCGATGTGTTACAGGTTGCTAGAGAGCAAGAACTAGAAAAGCAATATAAGCGCATTGATGAACAGCTTCAACGGGAGCAACAAGTATTTCAAGAGCTAGCAGTGTTAATTGAAGACACGATAGCGGAGTATCATAGCAGTAAGGTAAGTGCTAAGGAAGAAAAGGCGATTGAAACCATTGCTAAGGTACGTCGTCGCTTATTTGATGTCATTCATGATCACGAATCGTTGTTCAAAGAAAAACTACGCGTCCATCAAGTAATGCTACGCTCAGTCGAAGCTCGGATACTGACATCTTTTACTACCAAGGTAAACTTTGAAACTGAGTTTCTCCGACCTGTCGTACAAAAGGGAGTAGGACTAGATTTATTGAAGGGTATTATCGATCCGGTGTTACCCATAAACCGACCGTCCTTCTTTAACCCTAGTCGTATCTTCATGGAGCAACCATTGCGCAAAGAGGAAGAAGAGGGCGTAACCGAAGCCCGACTATGGGAAATCCAAGAGGAATTACTTCGGGAAGAAGAAGCGAGAGAACGAGCCCAACAACAGGACAGAGAAGAGTTTTTCTGCCTGTATTTAGACTTAATCTTAACGCCCTTGTTGGACAAACCAAGCTATCGTGTTAGCACATTGTTACAGCAGTTAGCTGAGGAAAACCCTAAACAATACCAGCGAATAATAGGGCGCATGGATTTCTATGGTTTTCTTGTTCAATTACACCAGTTAGGGGATATTCCTCTCAAAACCAGTGATGAACTGGACTTATTTATCCTCGATGACTTACCTCGTACCCTGGTAAGTTTAGTTGATGAGCGCCCAGAAATACATGGATTGCAATCCTTTTATGTAGAGGCGAAGAAGGAGATAATTACTTTGCCAACGGGTTTTGTGATGTCGGATTTTATTATTTGTAGAGAAGAGGAGCACTTAGATGCAGTGGAATAGTGATGATGTACGGTTAGCCACTAGAATTTTTATTCACCTGCTCAAGGAAGGGCAGATTGTTGATCGCGAACTTTATCATGCCTATAATCAGGGGGATGTGCGTCTAATTCTCGAGGAGATCGTCGAAAAGGAAGCCGATGTAAAAATATTCTCCGCCCGGGATAGTCTATACATTACACCAGGTGTGGACAATCGCTATTTTGGTTACACCAATGCAGAGCTCCGTAGCAAGATGAAACTAAAGGACAACAGTCAGTTATACTTAGCCTATTTCTCCATCCTCTGTTTATCAGCGAAATCCTATAATAGCGATGAACAGTCCCTCACATCCCG
>SKHL01000181.1 GCA_007116995.1 Limnochordia bacterium | reverse complement strand
TGAGAAAAAGAAAGCCGAGTAAACCTCGGCCCCTCATTTCGACCTCATCTTTTTCTACATTAAAAGTTGAAACCTCTGTTATATTGTAGTCCTTTTATAGATCGGTGTCAAGAGAAGATGTAAACAGCTCATTAAGCACTTGGCTAATAACATCCCAGTTAAATCCCCGTCTACTTAGTAATCCACCGATACGTTGATATTGTTTCCTAACTGGAATATGTCCAAGAGTAGCTAATCTCTTTTTCGCTAACTCCTTAGCTAATTGGTAGTCGCCCTCTTGGGAATTCATAACCTTGGTAATTGTGTCTTCGTGAACACCTTTATTCCGTAATTCCATTCGCAAACCATGCTTACCTGTGGGTCTAAAGCGATTACGATTATCGACCCATTGCTTTGCTGTGCGTTGATCATCTAGATACCCAATCTCAGAACACCATACTATTACTTCTTCGACCTCCTGTTGAGAAAACCCTTCCTTTAATAATCTTTGTCGTAACTCTTCTATCGTACGATCACGGGTCGTTAATAAGCGAATCGCTCTATCTCTAGGGCTCTTAGGCTTTGGCTGCTTTTCCATTAGCCTTATCTTCTTTTGGATCAGGGTTCTCTTTAGGGTTTTTAATTAATCCAAAATGATCTTTTACCTTTAGTTCTATTTCATCAGTAAGATCAGAATTCTGTTTCAGAAAATCCTTAGCATTTTCTCTTCCTTGGCCTAGACGCATCTCTTGATAGGAATACCAGGCACCGCTCTTATTAACAATATCCAAATCCGACGCCATATCCAAAACGCTACCCTCTCTAGAAATCCCTTCACCATACATAATATCGAATTCTGATGATTTAAACGGAGGGGCTACTTTATTCTTGAGCACTTTAACTCTGGTACGACTTCCAACTGCTTCGTTATTTTGCTTTAACATCTCGATGCGACGGATATCTAATCGAATCGAAGCATAGAACTTCAAGGCTCTTCCACCTGGTGTTGTTTCGGGATTACCAAACATAATCCCAACCTTCTCCCGTAACTGGTTAGTAAATACTACAGTTGAATGAGATTTACTGATGGCTCCCGTTAGTTTTCGCAAAGCTTGGGACATCAAACGAGCTTGGAGCCCTACATGACTATCACCCATTTCGCCCTCAATCTCTGCCCTGGGAACTAAGGCTGCGACCGAATCTACTACCACCACATCCACTGCTCCACTACGGACTAAGTGCTCAGCTATCTCCAAAGCCTGTTCTGCATGATCTGGCTGGGAAATCAGTAAATTATCAATATCGACACCTAATTTCCTGGCATACACAGGATCTAGCGCATGCTCTGCATCGATCATAGCCGCTACGCCACCCATTTTTTGCGCTTCTGCAATAATGTGTAAGGTAAGCGTTGTCTTTCCTGATGATTCAGGACCGTATATCTCCACTACACGGCCTCTCGGGACCCCACCTATCCCAAGAGCGATATCTAACGCTAGCGACCCTGTGGGAATTACTTCCACGTTAAGCTTTGCAGCAGCTTCACCTAACTTCATTATTGATCCCTTACCAAATTGTTTTTCAATCTGTAACATAGCTGTATCCAATGCACGATGGCGATCACTCATTATTCGTCACTCCTTTGAGTTTCTCTACCCATACCCTCTTATATATCGGGCTTTGGGATGTTAACGCACAGTGGCAGGGAGGCCGATCCCCTATATATTCCTGCCACTTCTTACTAAACTCCACTGATATGGACCTTTCACACGGGATAGTTACTATCCACAATCGTCTCCCATAAAAAACTGATCCAAGCCAACTAGGGAAAACTCTTGTTCGCCCCCAACGTAAAGAAAAAGGAGGAAACCGGCTAGCCTATTTCGCAGCTAATGCGACGGAGTAAACCTTTTGGCTAGTTATCTCTCCCAGAATCTAATAGAATGGCGAACAATTTGAGGGCCAACTGTGGATTTTAATCGGTTAAATGTGTTCCTCACCTCTTTAAGTCAAAGACCTTATCTGATATTTCGACATTTTATACTGGATTCCTTCTTGAATATGAGTTCTTCTTAGTCAATAGGTGCAATTTCTTCAATCAAGCTTTGTGCGGGGGAAATAAATATTCGTTCTAACGAAATACTAGCCTCTAGCCCCTGGACGCTAATGCCATCCACAGCGATCACTTTATAGTCCTTTTGCTCTTCGTCATAGCGAAAATATAACAGCGCTAAGCTAAATGGAATGGGTTCTTTGCTCTGTAATCCGCGGATCCCTGCAGCTCCAGTAGTGCCTGCATTAATAAAGACTGTTTGGCCATGCTGGGCAATGAGTTGCTTATGATTATGGCCATATAAAACTAAAGGAAAGACTCCTGGTTCTATAGCCGTAGCAATCCGGTGGTTATGTACACCAAAAACATGGGGAGGTCTTTCCATCTTTCCATAGGTTGTATTTATCCAACGGGCTGTATCAGCCAAATAATCTATCGCAACAGGTTGTGGAGAGATACTCTTGGCAGCTGCATCTCCAATACCAGCGATTCGTAGTCCATGTACCTGCTGCTCCCCATTGTCAATCATCACAACGTTTTCAGTTCGGCGTAACCGCTCTAGGACATCTGGTGCTTCATGATTTCCAGATGTAAAAACATAGGTCACATCTAGCTGTTGGATTCGACTAACAATCTCGGCTTCAAGAGGAGTTCCCCAATCAGTGAGATCACCAGTATCAATAATAAAATCAACAGGGAAGCTTGATACAATCTGCCTAGCGAAATCGTAGGCTATTGGATTATTGTGAATGTCCGATACATGTAAAACGGTTAAAGATGCGTCGTGAATTCCAATAGCTTTTAGATCCTCGATGCGTTGAAATGCTGTATAGAGATTAGAAGCTAACAGCTGAATCTGTTCTCCTAATTCCTCTACTTTAATCACACTTTCTTGAATTAAACTTACCATCCATGGGGCCGCTTCTACAATGCCACGGTACTCAGGATGCTCGAAGGGATTAGCGTCATATGTGGTGTAGGTTAACCCTACCATGATGCCACTCAGTAATAAACCAATCATTAGACCTCTGGCTAGAGGGATCACACTCCTATAGCCTAACAAAAACACACCAAAGATTCCTCCTAATCCTGCCAAAGCCATAAATTTCAAAGCAAATACTCGGAGTACCCTTGTGGCTTCTATACGGATATCTTCTACTAGCAATTCCCCTAGACCTTGATCTCCTGCAGCAGTAATACTACGTAAAATATCAAGATCAACATTCTGAAGAGATATGATTAGCTGTATTGGTGTAGGGTGTGTGCTCGCTATGATACTTCCAATCGGCGGAATAGACACTTGGGTAAAACCAGGTGCTCCAAACTTAGCACTAAGTATGACTTCCAGCGCGCTAATATCATAGGCTAGTGAAGCTAATAGATTGACGACCAAGATAGCACCAAGAACGGCAAACAGAACCGGAAGTGCTCTGCGTCGGTCCTGGTAGACTCGTCGGCGTTTGCGCTGAAAACCCATAGTTATCCTCCCTCAGATCATCTAGTTAGGCGTATTAGCGCTCAGAAGGCACTTTCGTAGTAGATTAAGCGCAACCTGAGATACTCGATACTTGATCTCCTCTCGAGTTCCCAAGAAATGATGTACCTCTGTCTTAGTATGATCGTTTCCGGCCACTGCCATGTGTACTAACCCCACAGGTTTTTCAGTAGTGCCTCCATCGGGGCCGGCAATCCCAGTTACAGATAGAGCCCAATTAGTTCTAGCCATCTTCCGTGCGCCTACAGCCATAGCCGAAGCAACCTCCTCACTAACAGCGCCGTAAGATGATAGGAGTCGCTCTGGCACCTGTAGTAACTCCATTTTCGC
>SKHL01000071.1 GCA_007116995.1 Limnochordia bacterium | reverse complement strand
TCTCACCCTCCGCCAGAACACTGCCCTCTCCAATCGTGACAGTCGCATCCTTCGCCCCCGTCAGAACAGAGGTCCCGGAAGACCGCATGGTCCCGGTGCCCAGCGTGATCGACAGATCAGCTCCCGCCGTCACTGCCGTCTCACCCGCCAGCACCACGTCACCCGTGACAATCTCAAGCAAGAGCGTCCCTTCGAGCGCTTCAAGCGTGCTTGTATTGGTTAAACGGATATCTCCATCGTGGACCGCCAGCGACACATTTGCGCCCGCGCGTATATCGGTCACACCAGAAGCCGCAACACCGCCCGATGCGTCGAGCTGAAGCCCAGATGCCGCATTAAGTATGCTACGCTGGCTCAGGGTGGCTGTGCCATCCAGCAGGCGGATCACGATATCGCCGCCCTCGGTCTGGAATTGCGTGGCCCCTCTCGACGTCAGATCGCCGGAGCCCAGCATCAGCGCTATATCTTTGGCGGCATTTAGTGTCGTGGCGCCGGCTACGCTGACATTGCCTTCTTGTATATCAAAGGCCACATCGCCCGACAGTGACCTGAATGTGCTGACGCCCTGAAGAGATACATTACCCAGATCGTTTTGTGTAAGGGACAGATCACCTTCAGCTGTCAATGTACTGACGCCAGACGCTGCAAATGTGCCACCTTTCTGCACAAGGCCAATGTCGCCATTGCGCGCTGTGATCGTCGTGGCACCGGCCATGGTGAACGCCCGCGCGGCAGTCTCGAGGAGTATATCGATACCCTCGGCTGCGATCGTCGTCGTTCCTGACATTGCCAGTGCACCATCGCGCAGGCGCAGCGAAACGTCGCCAGTCGCCGATGTCAGGCTTGTAGTGCCAGAAACGCGCATTTCGCCCTGCGCCAGATCAACTGCGATACCCGCATTCCCTGACAGGGTGGTGCCCCCGGAAGCTGACAAACCACCACTCGATGTTGCATGGACCAGGATTTTCCCGGTCTCGGCCGTGATGCTGGTCGTGTCGGTCAGTGTCAGCCCGCCTGAAAGCGTGATCTGCACATTGCGTCCTGCCTGAATGTCGGTGGTACCACCCAAGATGACACTGCCCTCAGAGGTCAGCACAACATCTTTTCCTGCCTCCAAGGTGCTGCTGGCAGTCCCTGCAACGCCACCATCACTTAGCTTAACAAGTAGGTCGCCCGAAATTGCACGCACTGTGCTGTCAGCCAACAATGTCAGCGACCCGGTCGACAGTTCTATTTCAACAGTGTTTCCTGCGGAAACAGTCTGTGCATCCAGCACCTGCGTTGCACCGGCAATGACAAGGCGCAGATCCCCTGCAACGGTAATGGCAGCAAGATCAAGGCCGTCCTTGTCGAACAACTCGGCATTTGCAGCTGTCAGCACAGTCAGCGTATCGAAATTATTCATCCTGTTGGTTAAAACGATGTCGCCGCCCGCAGACAAAGTGGTTATCGCTCCGGCCCCGTTTGCAGTGATCCCTTTATCCGAAATCTGCGTTATGTCGCCCGTTGTCGCCAACAGCGTGAGCGCGCTTCCAGCGGTGACGTTCCCCAGTTCAATCCCGGTATCTTCATCTATGCCCGCAGCACTTACCGAAACATTCCCAGCGGCAAGAACCTCGCCCAGCCGGACACCGCCGCGGGTCACATCAAGGCGCAGGTCTGCGCCTTCGGATGGCGCACTGAGCCTGTCAATCGAGGCCACAGCCCCGTCAACACCAGTAAGAGTGACGAAACCGCCGCCAGCCTGTGCCGAAATCACACCGACATTCTGCGCAGCAACGCCAATTGCACCGCCCTCGAAACGCGTTCCGATCGTCTGACCTGACAGCGTGATTAGCTGACCATCACGGACCAAAATGTTTTCTTGCCCGTCGATACCTGCGGCAGGATCCATCGTGCGGCCGTTAACTATTCTGCCCAGTGCGCTGTCAACCGACAGATCGCCCCGCTTCACATCTACCCGAGACAGGGTGATATCGCGCAACGCCGTGATTTCCGAAACGTCGCCACTTTCGGCTAGACCACTGAGAGTGCGGCCATCCGACTGGGTCAGCCTCCCAAGGGCCACTGACAGACTCACGCGGCCCGCAGACTGGTCAGCAAAGAGTGTCAGATCACCCTCGTCGACATCGACTTGCAACTCGCCGGTGATGTTGATTGCGCCTATACCAAGCGCGCGCTCCGAGCGCAGATAGACTCCGTCAACGCCCCCCGAAATACCCGATACAGTTCCGATATTCAGGTTGATATCACCTGCGTTGGGCGAACCCACTGTGATCTCGGAAATGTCAGAACTCGTGCCATTCACAAGCGCGCTGCGATCCAGCGTCATGACCGGCATCGCCCGATTTTCCAGACTGCCGCCGAAAGTCACCGCCCTGTCCGATACCCCGAATTCCGCCCCGAAATCGGCAAGTGTCTCTTGCTGACGGGTTTGGGAATTGAAGTGCGATGCTGCACCAAGTGCGGCAGCAATCGTCGCATCATCAGCGTCCCAAGCGATACCTGCTGTCGTATAGACACGGGCATCCACAATAACGTTCAACCGGAAAGTGCCGCCCGTCACGCCGGTCAGGTTGATCTGTTGCTGGGCGGATGCAGGTGTTTTTGTCCCGACAGCTTTCGCTGTCAGCACAACCTTGCCCGCCCCACCTGTGTCGGAGATATTCGCCGTCTCTGCTGCGGTCACGTCCAGAATACGGCCATTTTCGCCTGCATCCAGTGTGACGGTCCCCGTCGAGGTGACCAACCGCGACAGCCCGATATCGCCATCTGCGCGCAAGGTCAGATCGCCCAAAGTGGTCAGGCTTGACCCGTCCCGCATCATGATCGTGCCCGCGGCAACATCAAGACGAGCGCTTTGCGCGGTGTTGGTGCCCTCAATCACCAGATCGCCCGACCCAATGGTCGCATCCAGCGATTGGCCTTGCATATTGATGCCACGCAGCAAAATGCCCGTTTCATGTGCGGTTTCATCAAGGCGAAGCCAGACAGCCCCGGTCGATGCCAGCGTGTTTACCGTCCCCACTTGCAGCGCAACGCGCCCGTCAGTGCCGGTGCCTATACCCGCCGCATTGATGATCGTCTGCCCCGGCGCCAGAAGGTTCCAAACCGTTGTATCCGAAAGACCGTTCAGGATGCGGCCAGAGGCAGTCAGTCGCGCAGTCCCATCAACAGAACTGACACTTGCCTGCGTCAGTGTCAGATCGCCACGACCCGCAGTCAGCGCAAGCAACGTCTGGGCAGCGACAGTTGCGCCTGCGCCCATACCCAGCGCACCGGCGCTGGAGGTAAGGGTGATCGCGCGGCCTGTCACAGCGCCCGTTATCGACATTGCACCAACGCTGTTGGTTACGACCACATCATGGGTGGCGGATATATTGCCCACACTGACCACGCGATCAAAAGACAACGCAACGCTGCCCTGCGTCGCAACCGCACTGACCAGCCTGTTCGAGGCAATATCGATATCGCCAGCGCCGCCAGAGCCAATCCGCGCAGCATGCAAAGATACAGTACCGTCAAGCGCAGCAGTGCGCAGCAGCGCTTGCTCGCTGTTGCTGGTGCCGTCAATCAATGTGCCGCCCGCGACAAGATTGATGTCCCCGGTAAGGCTGACCATCGACACAAGTGTAATGTCACCAGCAACCGACAGATCAAGATTTCCTGTGACAGTCAGTGTCGCCGCCGCCACCTGAGTAAGGTCGCCCTCGAATACTGATAGATCCAGCGCATTTGCATTGATGCGGCCAGCCAGAACCAGATTGCCCGTCTGGGCAAAACGCGCCTCGCCTTCAGTCTCCAACGCCCGCAATTCCGTCGCCCGCAGCGACGTAATATTGATTTCGGCGGCCCTCAATTCGGCGATG
>SKHL01000031.1 GCA_007116995.1 Limnochordia bacterium | reverse complement strand
GCTCTCATTGACATTGCCATTGAAGCTACCCGAGACAGAACAGGTGACGGCGAGATCGATCTGTGGGGTATTTCCGGGTTATCAAGGGGCATACACTGGCACCAACTAGCGGCCACAATGGTGTCCAATGACGCCACTTGGGTTCGCATTGATGAGGATGGTAGAGCCACGGTGAACGTTACAGACCCAGAGTTTCTCGATGCCCTCCAGCTCTGGCAGGATCTGGCAGTTGTCCATAACGTGCTTCCTATCCACATCGGCAGGCCCCGTCTTGAATGGGCAGAGGGTAACGTGGCCATGATGGTCTCAGATATGACCGGTTTGGCGCTTGCACGAGATTCTGAAGTGGTGCAGGATTGGGGTTGGGTGTACTACCCAAAAGGACCTAATGCTGAAGACTATGTAGCAGTTACGCACATGTTCCACGTAGCGTCCTTAGCGTTGGGCGTGGAGAACCCAGAGGCGTTAGTGGAGCTGGGAAGTGCTCTGTTCCGCTCGATGGAGGAGTACATGGACTACCCTATGGACGAATACTTAGAACGCAGCCTAGAACAGCTTGCTAGAGATGGTTTTATAGCAGATCGAGAGTCCTATGAAACCTTCCGAAGGATGTACAGTGACATGAATGCACTGCCTTTCTACCGGGATTTCTTTGTACTCCAGGATGGAGTACAAGAAGCAATTCGGGGTATTCGTGATGGAGAGGTCTTTCCAGCAGCGGCCATGGCTGAACTTCAGCCAGCTCTTCAGGCATCACTCGATGAGTACTTAGGCCAGTAATATGAGCTGTTAAAGAGGAGGCATCAGCCTCCTCTTTTTTGTGTCTGTCTAATTGTAAGCGTCAAATTAGCGTACCTCACTTCATTATAAACACCATCTTTAGAACTAACTAGGTCAATAAATGACCATTCTTGTGTCTTACTATCATACTTAGCTAATTTCATTTCTCCACTAGATGCACTTCCACTTCTCCAATAAAGAAGCAAATCACCGTCTCTAATGGGGAAGTGCGTACTGTCTAATACCTTTCTACTTTTCAGCTACAACAAGCATTTCATAATCCTCTGTCGTGAGCTCATCTTCCTTTGAATAGGCCCCAATTTTAGCTGCGAATATATCGATTTTTTTATAGCCCAAGGATTTCAAAAGCCAGTTTACCTCACTTGGCATATAATATCTTTCATTGCACTCCAGCTCATATTCATTTCCATCATCATCGGTAAATATAGTGACATTATAATCCCTCATGCTAATCAAATCAAAACCATCGCTTTTATAATGTGCACCTTCTTCATTTGTGCCCGTTTCATGAAAATCATCAATGGAATGAAATAGGGGAAACAAGCCATTAAGAGTTGTAAAAATGAATTTAGAAGAGCTTTTTAGTGATTTTGTAGCATTTTTCAATATCTCAAAATTCATCTCATCGGTTTCCATCAATGGAAATCCGCCTTCGCAAAGCATAATGGCTACATCAAACTGATCTTCAAAAGGTAGGTTTCTAGCATCATGTATCAAAAAATCAATCTTTAGGTTCTCCCTCTCAGCTTTTTCCCTGGCCTTTATCAACTGAGATTCCGATAAATCAATCCCTGTGACGCAATAACCTCTTTTTGTAAGTGCTATGGAATGCCTCCCGGTTCCGCAGCCAATATCAATAATCTGTAACGATTTATCATAATTAAGCTCTTTCTCGATAAAATCACATTCACCTATAGTCCCTTGAGTAAAAGACTCTTTGTCATACTGCTCCCCGTAATTCTCAAATAATTTTTCGTACCACTGTTTCATCACGCTACAACCTCCTGATAATATTTGTCGTGGAAGTTAATTCCGGTGTCACGGTTGCTGAGTTTCAGTCTGCCCTCTCCCAGTATAACATGCCATCCGCCTCTGATGGATCGAAAACGTTAATGTCTGCGCCACTCTTTGTCAACGTTAACTGCGTATTTGGAGCTGCGTTCTGCACCAGAGTCACAGCATAGCTGGTGCCTAGGTCATCCGCTAAAAAATCTGCTAGCACATCTACACCGTCCTGGTTAATTAGTCTTGTGACCGAAACAACTGTTTTCCCAGGTGGATCGGCAACATCAAAACTTCCGATTTCTGGATCAATATTAGGCAAATCCAATTTTGTCCATGAACCAGTCTGTGTGCCTGCATATGTCCCTGCACCAGCCCCATTGTAAGCATTTCGGAAATTATCGTTTGCTGGCTCACCATAGCCTCCTGCAGGTAGATGATCACCTAACTTAGCATTGCTGCCAATAGTAATCAGCGTTAGTTCATTTTGCCGAAATGCTGGCATATCTACTTCCATATCATCTGGAATACGTACATACTGCAATTGATTTCGGGAAAAAGCTAAGCTTCCCAAATAAGATACATTACCTGGAATCTCTAGAGAGGTTAGTTAATTTGAGTTAAAAGACGCAGATCCAAGGCTTTGGATTGTGGTTGACAGCTCAAGGCTCTTAATATTGTTGTTGGAAAATGCATTTTCGTCGATAATAGTCACGTTGTTTATTAGATCAACAGCTGAAATACTAACAATTTCGTTGTTGTAGAATGCATAAGCACCGATTTCAGTAATATGGTTCGGCATCGATATACTGGTAATATCATTTTCGCTAAATAAGGTTCTGGGAATGGACGTAATAGTTATAGGAAGTAATGGCATTTCCGTTAACTCGTTTTCAAAAAAGGCCGATCTCCCTATTTCTGTAACCCCACCTGGAATAACTAAAGTGACCCATTGATGGAGTCCCAATTCTTAAAAGTTGCCGCTTTCCTCATCTCGACAGTATTTCTCGGCTCTTCTTTGCCTGTATCACTTTGATAATCCTTCTGTACCCCAAACGTCCAGTGCCTTCTCTCCCATCTGCTCTAAGATAATAGTCACACGCTGAACTTCAGTTTTACCCTGCCATACTCAACGGCCTGCCTCGTCGATAATAACTGCTCCTGCTCACGCACCGAAAACAGGCCCGGAAGCAACGCCTCCAGGCCTGTGATTTTTGTACCTTTTGAGGTGGACAACGAGCGTAGCCCAGTTTCTCGGCTATAGAGCAACATGCTGCTCAGATGAATTTTTGACGGGGGCAACTTGCCAAAAGTTCATAGTTAACACCATGCAAAGCACAGTTGTTCATCAATGACCAGAGCTAATTTCGCACCCCAACCCTTACCGGTATTATCAAAACTATCACCCCAGGTTCCCATAAACTCGCTGTGCCCTTCTAGCATCTGGAAGCTGGACTGTACCGCTAGCCTCATAGATATCGCCGTCGGATTCTTCCACGTATCTTGAAGCTCATAGTGGTGTTTTCGTAGATGCATTAATCGTCATCTGTTTCAAAGCTAATAGTGATTTTTTCAAACGGCAACTCTGTCCATCTATTTCCTTTCAGATCCGAGAAATAGAAACCTTGGTCAGTGAAGGCGTCATTTTCATAGTCACTGTAATCATCACCTTCTGTTAATATTATGGTACCAAAATCTGATGTGATCCATAACCGTCCACGAAATTGAGCTGAGAGTGATGGTCGAAGGTAATAGTGAGGTGAAGCATATGACCACCAAACAGATTCGGAAAAAGGCGAGTCCTCTTGTTCCTGCATAAAACCTCTATTCCGATACACAATTTCATTAAAATCCAGTACCAGAAACTCTGGTTCACTAGGTAACTCAAATTCTATTATATTTGAAACTGCTTGGGACACTTCTTGTCCGTCTACTGTTATTACAGTGACTTGTTCAAGAACAGGTGGGTCGATATCAATTTCATCAGTAAACTGGTAGACAAAATCAACAGCTGGCGCATCATCATGTTGCCAATGTCCACGGATATCAATAATGAACACTTTTACAAAGCGCCCTTCTGATGTTCTAATTAACAAGGTATCGTTCTTCTCTAACCGTCCCATGTCAAACGGGTCAT
>SKHL01000039.1 GCA_007116995.1 Limnochordia bacterium | reverse complement strand
TTCCCGGAAGAAGCAGACACTGAAGAAGACGATTCGCTTAAGGTGGCCATAGTGGGTCGTCCAAATGTTGGTAAATCTTCTCTTGTCAACAAATATCTAGGTGAGCATCGAGTGATTGTCTCAGATATAGCTGGGACCACGCGAGATGCTATCGATACTCCATTTATTCGTAATGGTAAAAAGTTTCTGTTGATCGATACAGCAGGTCTTCGCCGCAAGAAAAAAATTGAAGAGCATTTAGAACGTTATAGCGTTGTTCGCACCTTGCGTGCAGTTGATCGCAGTGATGTTACGATTATTATGTTAGATGCAGTAGATGGTTTGACAGAACAAGATAAAAAAATCGCTGGTTACGCCAATGAGAACGGTAAGGGAATTGTATTGGTAGTAAATAAATGGGATTTAGTGGAAAAAGAAACCAATACCCAGCGAGACTTTGAATTGGATGTCAGAGAAGGTCTGGCCTTCCTGTCTTTCGCTCCTATCGTGTTTATTTCAGCTCTAACAGGGAATAGGATTAATCAGGTAATTGATATGGTTGAGCATGTTTCTGAACAGAGAAGTATGCGCATATCGACTGGCCGACTGAATGAGATAATTCAAGATGCAGTGGCCATGAATCAGGCTCCGTCAGATAAAGGTGTTCGCTTAAAAATCTATTATAGTACGCAAGCGCAAGTTAATCCACCTGTTTTCTTGTTATACGTCAATAAAAAGGAATTAATGCACTTTTCCTATGCCAGATATTTAGAAAACAGATTAAGACAAGAGTTTGGATTTATGGGTTCCCCTATTATCCTCAGTGTAAAGGAGCGAATATAGATGATGGAAATTTTACTTGGGATAGTCATTCTGTTGATTGCTTATGTAATGGGTTCAATTCCATTTGGTTTATATGTAGGGAGATTATGGGGAAAGGTTGATGTAAGAGATCATGGCAGTGGTAATATCGGTGTCTCCAATGTATTACGCACGCTAGGCCCTTTACCAGCCGTGCTTGTTCTCGCATTAGACGCAGGAAAAGGCGCACTACCTGTTCTATTGGCTAGAACCGTAATGCCTGATTCCACCTGGTGGTTGGCTACAGGTGTAGCAGCAATCATTGGACATAATTGGCCAATTCTATTACAATTTAAGGGGGGACGGGGTGTAGCGACCACTATTGGAGTATTACTGACCTTAGCACCACCAGTAGCACTTGCTCTGTTTATTCTTTGGGTTTTCACCTTAGCAATTAGTAGGTATATCTCTCTATCCTCAGTTCTTGCCGCTGTAGCTTTGCCTTTATTAATCTTCCTTTTTGGGTTTCCTACGACCTATCTTGCTCTGGGAATTCTAATATCTATTTTTGTTATTTACCGTCATCGTCCTAATATACAGCGCCTGCTGGCTGGGACAGAATACAAAATCGGTGAGAAAGCTCGTAATAACTAAATCGGTAATGAAGAAAATCACGGTATGCACCGTGATTTTTTCGTTTCTTTTGTTATATTTTCTCTAAGCCTCTAATATAGTTATAGTGTCCATCTGCATGTATGCCTTTTTGATTTTCAGGCTGAACGAATATAGGGCACGAATCAGCCGGAGGGGAAAACTCAATTCGAAGGAGGGAAGCCTTGATGGAAAAATTTGATGTTTTTACTGATATTGCAGAACGCACGGGCGGTAGCATCTACCTTGGTGTTGTTGGTCCGGTACGCACCGGTAAATCCACATTTATTAAACGCTTTATGGATTTACTAGTGATGCCAAATATTCCGGATATCCATGTCAAGGAAAGAACAAAAGATGAATTACCCCAAAGTGGGGCTGGAAAGATTATTACCACCACCGAGCCTAAATTCGTGCCCGACGAACCCATAGAAATAGCGCTCCAAGATAATCTCAAGTTCAAAGTTCGTCTCGTAGATTGCGTAGGTTATACAGTAGAAGGAGCAAAGGGTTATGTTGATGAGGATGGTCCTCGGATGGTTATGACACCATGGTGTGACCATCAAATTCCCTTCCAGGAAGCAGCTGAGTTAGGTACTCGTAAAGTGATAAGCGAGCACTCAACAATTGGCTTAGTAGTCTTAACGGATGGATCCGTAACAGATATCCCTCGAAGAGATTACCTAGAAGCTGAAGAACGGGTTATTGGTGAACTTCGGGAACTGGAAAAACCCTTCATTGTAGTACTGAATTCTGTTCAACCCGAGAGTCAAGAAACTCAGGACTTAGCAAAGCAATTGGAAGAGAAGTATCAGGTCACTGTGGTAGTGCTAGATTGTCTGAGAATGACTCAGACGGATGTAGTAGAACTTCTGCGCGAAACTCTGTATGAATTTCCAGTTCGTGAGATCAGTGTTCGGTTGCCTCGATGGGTAGAAGAGCTAAACTCCGATCACTGGTTACGTCAAGAGTTCGAAAATGCAGTTTATGATTGTGTAATGGAGATCCAACGATTGCGAGATATTGATGGGGCTGTAGAGACGTTGGCTGATTATGATTCTATCGATACAGTTTTACTTGCTACAATGAACATGGGAACGGGTGAGTCCTTAATCGAATTAGGGTCATCTCGAACCCTATTCTATCAGGTTCTCGCCGAAATGACTGGGCTAGAAGTAGAAGGCGACCATCATTTAATGGGGCTAATGAATGATCTTTCTATTGCCAAAAAGGAATATGACAAATTATCGACTGCATTGATGCATGTGCGCGAGACAGGGTATGGCATTGTAACTCCAAGCCTTGAAGATATTACCTTTGAGCATCCTGAACTAATTAAACAGGGTAGAAACTTCGGGATTAAGCTAACAGCATCCGCTCCGTCAATTCATTTAGTGCGAGCGAACATTATGACAGAGGTCACTCCACTGGTGGGGACAGAGAAACAGGGTGAAGAATTAATCCAATCCCTAACGGAAGAGTTTGAGCAAGACCCGGATGCCTTATGGAGTCGTGATTTCTTAGGACGATCACTGCAGGATATGGTCAGAGAAGGAATCCAGTCTAAGCTAAATCGAATGCCAGAGAATGCTCAGGATAAGTTACAAGAAACTCTAACTAAGATTATAAATGAAGGAAGCGGCGGTTTAATTTGTATTATCTTGTAAATTATGATTATCCTCATAAATAGTGGATACACTAGGAATACCACTATCTAAGGAGGATTATTCATGACGAAAACAGATCTAGTTGAAAAAGTGGCAAATGGAATTGATATAACCAAAAAGGATGCACAATCAGCAGTGGATGCGGTTCTTGAGAGTATTATTCATTCTCTGGCCAGGGGTGATGAAGTTCGACTAATAGGGTTCGGTACATTTAAAGTGCGTAGACGTTCCGAACGTGTGGGTCGCAATCCCCAAAGCGGAGAGGAACTACGAATTCCAGCTAAAAAAGTACCGGCCTTTAAGTCAGGCAAACAGTTAAAGGACGCTGTAGCAAACTCTTAAGTAGGGAGATATATCTCCCTACTTTTTTGAGAGAAATTCCAGGTAGTACTTGCTTTTTCTCCAAAAGTATGGTAATCTAAAATCTGTCAGTCGGGGCGTAGCGCAGCTTGGCTAGCGCGCTACCTTGGGGTGGTAGAGGTCGTCGGTTCAAATCCGGTCGCCCCGACCATGTTTACAGAGATCGTGATTGCTAGATTCCTTCCAACTTTTTGGGAGGTTTTTTTGTATTGCCCCAGAGCCATTTAGCTTGGTCGGAAGACTATGGAACGAAGAGGACTATATGTCCTTCTCCTAAGCTATGCAGGATTTCTCCGCTAATTTCGCTAATAAATGTATTAACGGGACTCTAGTGAACTATTGTCCTAAATGAGAGGAGTTAGTTATATGCGTTTTTGTCGGGTTCTATTCCTAGTATTACTTTTCTATATTATGTTTCAGACCCCATCATCCGGGTTGGAAAGAATGAGAATAGACATACCAGAGTTTTCCGGTAGCTTAATCTTAACTGGA
>SKHL01000257.1 GCA_007116995.1 Limnochordia bacterium | reverse complement strand
TTTGTTATATTGTATTGGAGCCGCTGGTACCGAATTTTATCTAATTCCACTGCTAGAACTTTACCCTTGTTCTCCATTATGGCCGCTATTTGAGTTGTTTTGCTTCCTGGAGCGGCAGTAAGATCTAGAATTTGTTGATTGGGTTTTGGCTTCATCATCAATGGTGGAATCATACTCGATAAGTTCTGCAGATAAATAGCTCCCTCTTGATAACAGGGTAATTTTTCTAAGGCACTCTCTTGCGTATTTTTTATGATTAAGGCATCGGAATACCAAATCACCCGATCAAACTTAATTCTATTTTTTTTTAATTGCATCATAATACTGCGAATATCGGTTTTCAGTGTATTCACACGCAGTGAAGGGTGACGTTCTTGGGTACATCCTTGCATGATTCGATCAGCAATAGGACTAGGAAAAAAGCGATAGAGGCGGTCCACAAAATCGTTGGGTAATCGTTGTTGTGCTTCTCCAACGGACTTCATATGAATTGGCGACATTCCTTGCATCGTTTTGATGAAGGGAGGAATCGTCTTCTCTCCTTTCTGATAAGAAAAGCATATTTGTGTTATCTATTATTTTCTGTTATACATGTAAAAATCCTGCTAACGTATTGGAACATATATCGCTGAATTTCAGGTATCTAATGCCATTTTTCTGGATAGCGATCAAGACTCCTTTTTATTTGGGCTATTTTTTCTTCTCTATTCCTAGGAATGAAGCAAGCTATTACATGAATATATTTGGGGTAGTGGATTAGTCTATGAAATTATGCTTCAAGAAGGAGTGTTAACCCATGACCCACAGGTTTTTCTGTGTAATAATTTCTAAAAATTACATTTTAGC
Source organism: Limnochordia bacterium (assembly GCA_007116995.1). Lineage (GTDB taxonomy): Bacteria > Bacillota > Limnochordia > Darwinibacteriales > DTU012 > CSBR16-202. Next base: position 3,133 of record SKHL01000257.1, on the reverse strand, counting down.
TTTTATTCTCCTTTCGTTGGTAATATTTGGACTTACTTTCCCAAATAGCTATCATTTAGCTGTGATTACCACATCTATTTCTAAGACAACAATGCAGTATGATGTGATACTAGATCCTGGACATGGCGGGATTGATTCCGGTGGACGGGGTGGTGAGAACACTTATGAGAAAGATATAACTTTAGATATAGTTTTGCAGATGAAGGAGATTTTAGAAAACGCTGGATTAACGGTCGGACTTACTCGAGATAGTGATACGGACGCCACACATTGGACTAACGAAAGTTCATCTCGGCACCGAAGGGACCTAATCGGACGATTTAAAGCATTACATGGTGGTAAACTAGGAATGAGTGTCCATGTCAACGCGGCGAAGGACACGAATCAAAAAGGAGCCATAGTTTTTTATCACCGCAACTCCTATATTGATCACCGGTATGCTCAGGCTGTTTTTGATCAGGTGGAACGTGTTCAAACTATGAATCATACTTTTGTCGTACCTAGAAGTAATCTAATGTTACTCAAGGTGAAACCGCCCGTAATTATGGTGGAAATTGGTTTTTTATCCAATGAACTAGACTATGCCAAGTTAATAGAACCCACCTTCCGTAAATCCATGGCCGAAGCATTGAGCCAAGGTATTCTTAGCTTCTTTTCGCTCTACGCTTTGGAACAGACTGAGTAGTTCGCTACCACAGTGGAGACAATGCTATTGAGAGTGAGAATGATCTGTTTGGTAAACTTATCAAAGTTCGCAGGGGCACTATTATCTGCTTTGTCAGAGATTGTACGGATAATCACGAAGGGCAGCTCATTTAAATAGGAAATGTGGGCAATGGCTGCTCCTTCCATCTCTGCACAAGTTGGGTTAAACACCTGCGCTAGCTTCTCCTTGTGTACTATTGTAGAAATGAACTGATCACCACTAACCACTAGACCTAAGTGGGTCCGTTTCTTACCAACAATGTCGGTAGCAGCAGAAACTGCTGTTTGAACCAACTGTGGATCGGCGGAGAAGCGACTATCGTCCATTCCTGGGATTTGACCTAATTCGTAGCCGAATACAGTGGTATCAAAATCATGGTGAAGAGCTGCGGTGGAGATAACAATATCGCCAATCTCAACCTTGTCACTAATACCTCCAGCGACACCGGTGTTTATGATCGCCTTTACGTGAAAACGGTCGATTAGTAATTGACTACACATAGCTGCGTTAACCTTACCTATTCCACAGCGTACAACTATGACAGATTTATTACCTAATATACCTTCAATGAAGTTGAGACCTGCAATGGATACAGTGTTCTGAGATGATAAGGAATCAATTAATCCTGATACCTCATCAGCCATAGCGCCAATAATTCCTATAGTCAAATGGATCACCTCGTTTTGATTTGGACAAGATTTAGTGTATCATAATCTGTGAAATTCTGGCAACTAATTAACAAAGATCTAATATTTTCGAGCAGGGTATTCAACCTCAGTGGCGTAACTAGTTAGAGAAACTTAATTAAATATACTTAATTAAAGGAGTATAATGTTACCATGAAGCAGTTGGGATTTGACTATAATAATGCATTAAAATTCTTTCAAGAGCATGAAGTACAATATTTGAGAGAAGAAGTAGGGCTCGCACATACTCGGCTGCACGAAAAGACAGGAGCTGGTCATGACTTTCTTGGATGGGTAGACTTACCCGTCAATTATGATCAAGAAGAATTCTCCCGCATCAAGCAGGCAGCGAAGAAGATTCAGAGCGACTCCCAGGTACTTATTGTAATAGGTATTGGGGGATCCTATCTTGGAGCGAGAGCGGCCATGGAGATGTTGACCCATTCGTTTTATAATATCCTTCCCCAAGAACAACGGAAGACTCCTCAAGTTTTCTTCGTCGGCCACCATATCAGTGGTACCTATATTCAAGAATTACTGGAGTTAATCGGTGACAGGGATATTTCTGTGAATATGATCTCCAAGTCGGGAACTACCACCGAGCCGGCTTTGGCGTTCCGAGTATTCACCGATTACATGGAAAAGAAGTATGGGAAAGAAGAAGCAGCGAAGCGTATTTATGCCACAACGGACAAATCAAGGGGTGCATTAAAAAAACTAGCTGATACCAAAGGGTATCAAAGTTTTGTGATCCCCGATGATGTTGGTGGTCGTTACTCGGTTTTAACAGCAGTGGGATTATTACCCATCGCGGTATCAGGTATTGATATTGATCAGATGATAGCTGGTGCAGCAGATGCAAGAAAGTGGTATAGTAAACCAGAGCTAGCGAAGAATCCAGCTTACCAATATGCAATTGTACGGAACATCCTGTATCGCAAGGGGAAAACCACAGAAATATTGGTTAATTATGAGCCAAACTTGCACTTTCTCTCAGAATGGTGGAAACAGTTATTTGGTGAGAGTGAAGGGAAGGATCAAAAGGGTATTTTCCCAGCGGCCGTTGATTTTTCCACGGATCTTCACTCGATGGGGCAATATATTCAAGCAGGATTACGCAACATTTTTGAGACGGTATTAATAATTGATCAACCGAAAAATGACATAACCATTATGGAGAATCCTGACAATGTAGACGGGTTGAATTACGTGGCGGGTAAGACCATGAGTTATATAAATAAGCAGGCTTTTAATGGTACGCTATTAGCCCACACCGATGGTGATGTTCCTAATTTAGTGCTGACGATTCCTGAGATTTCTCCTTATTACTTCGGTGTCCTTGTCTATTTTTTTGAAAAGGCTTGTGGCATTAGTGGGTACTTACTTGGAGTTAATCCCTTTGATCAGCCAGGTGTGGAAGCCTATAAGGTCAATATGTTCGCTCTATTAGGTAAACCAGGGTTTGAGATGCAGAAGCAGCAGTTAGAAGAGCGACTAAAACGTTCACGCTCTAGGTAAAGGGGAGATGGTGGCTGAGTTACAGCAAAACTCCGATACTGTCTATCGAGTGTATGATTATGGTAATCCCCTGCATCTCTAGCAATGCATTTTCTACTATAGACCATTTCTATTGAGAGAGATTCGCATAGCGCTAATCTTCTCTTAATAGAAATGGTTTTTATTTTATATTTTTTTCTGTAAAAGAAGAGGGTATTTTCCATTTTTTGCCGAATGGGATAAT
>SKHL01000077.1 GCA_007116995.1 Limnochordia bacterium | reverse complement strand
TATGGGCCTCCGGTGCCACAAGGAAATTACCTGACCTTATTTGCCAAAAGTAAAAGAAAGGGCCTACCACACACACCACTAATTTGGTAGTTGTGCAAGAGCCCCTCATGTATGTTGTCCTGATCTAAAACAAATAAGATTCCACGGATTTCTCCATCTGAGCCAACTTCTCCTGCTATACCATTATCATAGATCTGCAGATACGCATCTTATATTTATTGAGCAATTGGGTGTAAGTTCCGGATTGTCAAGCTTGTTTTCGCGTAACCTGCTCATGCTGCACTTGCTCTTCTACCGGTATGGGCTGGAGTTTGTCACCATAGCTTCTAAGTAGAAGTTCTACAGAAATACGCGCAGATTCCAGGATAGTCGGTAGACCACTCCCGGGGTGTGTACCTCCACCCACAAGATAACAGTGATTGAATTCCTCGAACCGATTATGCGGGCGAAACCCTAACATTTGCCCAACGTTGTGAGCTAGGTTAAAGGTAGCCCCGTTATAGACGTGCATCTCTTGCTCCCAGTCATCTGGGGTGATCATGCGCTCTACCTCAATATGTTGCCGAATGCCAGCCAACCCAGCTTTTGTTTCCAGGATGTCTAGCACTTGTTTGCGGAATGCAGGGGCTTCTTTGGTCCAATCCAGACCACTGGTGTTATTGGGTATTGGTACCAAAATATAGAGAGCTGATTTACCCATAGGTGCCAAGCTAGAGTCCGTCACAGATGCATTCTGTATATATACAGATGGATCAGCGGATAGTACTTTGTGCTTAGTGATCTCATCCACGTTCTGCTGATAGTCCTTCGCAAAGATAATGTTGTGATGGGGAATATCGTATACTGCATCAACACCTAAGTAGAGCATAAATGTAGAACAGGAGAACTTTTTCCGCTTAAGATTTTGATCAGTGTACTTCATCCGGTGCTTTGTGGGAACGAGACTTTTCATGGCATGGGCAAAATCTGCGTTTATAATCACGTCATCCGCCATGACTTCCTCCCCGTTTTCCAGCAACACGCCAACCGCTCGCCTATCCTTAACTATAATCTCATCCACACCAGTTGCCAGATGTAACCTACCGCCATCTTCTCGAAATGCGCGAGCCATTCCCTGAGAAATATTATTAAGACCGCCCATAACATGATAAATACCACCTGCGTGTTCGGTGTAGGCCAGTATACTGAAGGTACCCGGGCATTCCCATGGCGACATGCCCAAATATTTTGCTTGAAAGGTAAAGGCCACCTGCAAGTCGTCGTCGGTATAGTACTGCCGCAGCTTACTTATCAAGCTAAGATGTGCATCCAGTTTAGGAAGAGAACGCAGAAACTGGCGATTCAGATAACTGCGCCATGAAGAATAAGGTATTTTCAGACAAGGAATTAGAGCTTCAAACTTTTCCTGTTCTCGCTTAAGGTATTGCTCATACCCAGCATAGTTTCCTGGAAACAGCCGGTCGATTTGTTTCTTCATTTTCGCTCGATCACGAGTCGGATAGAATTCCCGCCCTCCATCAAATACCATCCGGTAAAGGGGATCAATTTCTTGCAGTGTCATATAATCTGCCAATCTCCGCCCAGTTAAAGCAAACATCTGCTCCACTATATAGTCCATCATGAGAAAGGTTGGTCCAATATCAAAAGTGTAACCCCCCTCAGAAAATGCTCCATTGCGCCCTCCAACATAGGACTGTTTCTCAAAAATATCCACCTGGTACCCGCGACTCGCTAATAGCATCCCAGCAGTTAAACCACCAGGGCCTGCACCGACAATAATCACTCGACGACTCACAACATAACCCCCAAACTCTTTTATTCTACATCCCTTAACCCGCTTAATTACCACAGAAAATATAGGCTTAGACCTGCCACTAATGTAATAATACTTAAGATAGCAAACAACACAAAATAGAATAAATGCTTCGTTCCCGGATCGGCCCGTTGTAGCAAGGACAATAACACTAAATTACCAATTACAGGGACCAGGGCAATTCGGACCCGACACCCCACAGCCATATATGGATTAGCCATTAGCAACCCGATGCTCAGCCAATTGAGTAGCATAACCAGTACCTTAGCACGGAATACTCCTAAAAGCACAGTCGCTGTTCGTTTACCTGCTAGCTTATCCGACGGGTAATCAGGTAACGACGTGGCGATTGCACACCCTAAATGAATGGGTAACAGCACCACTATAAGTATCCACGGAAATGTAGCAATGCTTCCGCGTTGCAGATAAAACCCAAATAACGGAAGCAATCCGGCTACACCTAACATCTGTAATATTTCCCCACCACCACGATACGACTGCCGTATAGGTGGATAACTATATGACCAAAGCAATAGCAGAGAACCAACGACAAATACCGGAGCAACAGGACGTTGGAAGAAAACACCAAATACCAGACCTAGCAGCAGGTTTAAAGCTACCATTAACCAGGTGCCCTTCTTCATAGCATTAAGGGATATCGCACCGGTGACAAGCACACGGGAGCCTCCAGAAAATGGGGTAAAGGTGCGATTGTTACTATCTGTATCAATATCCGCTAAATCATTTGCATACACGATATAGAGCTGAATGAGTAACCCATAAAGATGGGCTAGCCCAAAAATAAGCCAATTAAGACCACGTGTTTGGGAATATGCTAGCGCTTGCCCTAACAATAGCGGAAAAAAAATATACATCTGCGATGGCATACGGGAAGCTCGGATCCAAGGACGGATTACAGAATTAGTGGACATAAGCTTCTAATTGCGGAATAAACTCCCGCATATCCTTCATTAAGACAGCCGATGGATTGCAGCGCAATACCATGCCATCAAGGTACATGAGACTCTTAATAATCGGAAACATCCCCTTCTCAAAGCTCATACCATGATGAACGCCAAGCTTAATCGTGCGCATCATTTGTTCAGTCAAGCTGACTTCGGACACAGTCTTATCAGAAAAATCCTGATAGAGTTTTAGAAATTTCTGCAAAAACACTTGATACCGTTCCTTAGGTAGTGTCCGATCTGACATTAAATGCAAAGCATTAGCACACCCAGGATAGTCGTAGTAACATAAGTGCTTCATAAATTGAAAGAGCCCGGTACGGAGCTTTTGAGATACATAACCAATTGCCCCGCAGTCAACAAAATACAAGGTATGATCCTTTAGCAACACGTTTCCCGGATGCAAATCGCCATGAAATGTGCCTATACCAAACATATAGAACCCGTGAACCCTAAATAGCATTTTTAGATCGGCATAGTCTAGGCACCCTTGCTCTAATAAGGTCTCTAGTGTATCCCCCTGGATTTCTTCGGCTACTAATACATTAGTACTAGAAAGATCATCATACAGTTTAGGAAATCTGAGGTTGTCGAGGTTAACAGCTCTTGTATGCGCCCTGTGAATATCCTTGAGGATCTGCTGGTTACGAAGCTCGTTAGTTAAGTCCAATTCCGCTAAGGTGTCTCCTTTAATCATCTCTAACAAAGCTAAGGGATCCGCAACTTTCTTAAGCTTGGGATACACCGAAGTAAGCAGGCGAAACAAGCGGCTCACTGTCTCTACGTCCCGACGAAAACTAGATGAAAATTCTTTCTTTATTAGCTTAACGACGACGGGCTCGCCAGTAGCTAGGCGAGCGCGGTGAACCTGCCCGACTGATGCACTAGCTAACGGCTGCTCCTCAATATCTAAAAAACTAGATCTCCAGTCGCTATCCACATGGGATGTAAGTAACGCATCAAAGTCCTCAGCAGGTAACCCACTTGTGTTTTGATACAGCTCAGACAAAGCCGTGCAGGTCTCCGGAGGCAAGAAATCAATACGCAGAGCAAACATCTGACCGATTTTGACAGCGAGCAAGCCTCGTTTTTGGACTTTTTCTAGGTTAGGCGGACGACGATAGAAAATTTCATAGAGTAAATCAAAAAACGCCCAGGTGTTCACGGCCAGCCTCCCTTCTCTCCTAATTGGCTAGGCTTTTCGTAGCCAACTACAGTGACCCTTTGTCCTGCCTACTAATAGATAGACTTGCACTGCTACTAAGGCTATGATACAGGCCATGACTGTAGTAATAACACTCGGATAGACTGATGCAAAACCATTCTCGGAGATATGCTTGAGCCCTATTCCAGCATATGCCCAGATGATGACCCAACCATAAGGCGCGTCTCTGTGATTAAGCATAGTCGCACCACTAATTAGCAGCCCTACTATCAGCACGAGCACTGTCCAGGTGACCTCTAGAACACCAGAACCCTGCCATCCGATACTAACCAGCCATGTGGTTATATTAGCAATTGTGGCAACGGTTATCCACCCAAAGTAGATACTAAAGGGAACTTTCAACCAAAACCCTGCTGTACGTAATTGCTCCATAATCAAGAGCAAGCTTGCCAGAATAACAAGCATCAATATCAATGATAGACCAATAAAATCATAGTGCCAGGCAAAGATCCAAAGTGTGTTGGCAATAGATGAGATAGAGAAATAGACGGCCACCTTACGCATGGAAGGCTTTTGGTAGAATCTGTGACTAGTGCCAAAAATCCCTAGTTGGTACAGAGTGTACCCACCGAGTAATATGTATATTAGCCCCCAGATGGCAAAGGTTACCCCAGCTGGAGCAAAAAGATCGGGGTAAGAATCGGAGACATCTCCCGTGCCTACCCCGTTAATCGGCAAGATATTTGCTAATGCATTAACCGCTATCATTACTAGGAAAGACAGCGTTGTGACGGCTTTAAGCCCTGCAAACATTATTTCCACTCCCTTCCTAAGCTTATATTAAGAATTAATTCTGTTCAGAAGCTTGAAATCCTTCTATCAGAAGAGTAATACTTCAGCTTTTCTTATGCCTAGGAACCCCAGTCTCAATAGTGCTCTCATGGAAATATTTGATTTACATTATGAATATGTTTGGCTAAAATGGTCAAACATAGTAATGGGTATCTACCAAAAATACCATTAACAGTCACCTCATACTGGAGGAAATGTGATGAGAAACCCCTTTGGAGAAGGATTAATCGTCGGTATTATCGGTGTAGCTAGCATCAATATTGCAGAGTTCATTATGATGGCGCTTAATATCAGCGAAACCCCTCTTTGGGAAGCTGGTGGCATTGTATTCTTGTCTGAAGATGCGCTACAGACTACCTTAGGGTTTGCCATTGGTTTGTTGTCACATATTCTAGTAGGCATAGCAGTCGGCCTTGCCATTTCCTATTATATCTACTTTACTGGAACAGACTTTATAGTTTTAAAAGCTACAGGGGTCTCTCTCGCTGCTCTTTTTTTTGTCTTAGGTATTCTTTTCCCCCTAAGAGGCCTCGCTCAAGGGATGCGAGACAGTCCCAATGATGTACTCTCTGCCTTCATTGTTCATTTCGTTTTCGGTATTGTTGCAGGGTACACTGTAAAGTATCTACAGGCTAAGAGCTAGTGAGGTAATGGATGTTTTCTCCTTGGGTATCCAAGCCGGTCTTACCAGACTGTTAGGACAATAACTAGATTACAATTTTCCTATTAGACCCGGTGTCATTAGACTGCCATGGATGACACTACCTAAGCAATGAAAATTGAGCTCGATGGCATGGGTGCGAGATATGTGTAACACTTTTTTAATAGTTAGGGAAATTTTCTATAAAGGTGGTAATCCTCTATACGACTGTGGTATAATATGAAAAACAGGAATTTTTACGATAGTCGAAGGAGGAGAGAAATAAATGATTCAAATGTTATCTGTTGTACTGGTGATTGTTCTCATCTTGTGGATAGTACCTTTACTCATACACTTAGCAAAAGATCGTTCTCTATCTCGATTAATGTATTCATTGTGTAACTTAATAACTGGTAGTTTAGTGCTGGTTATTATCTATCACTTTCGGGAAGTCTATCTGTACATCGGACAAGATGGACTCTTTATCGACTTTATCGATGGTATCGCTGGTGTATTATTGTTAATTGGGGCTGGTGTGCTAATTACAATGCTTTCCACTTATTACGAAGACCATTTATTACTAAGGTTTATCTTCTTTACACGAATGCAAGCTATGGCCATGACAATACTACGAATGCTATGGCTACTCCTTTATGGTGTATCCCTAATAGAACCGATTTTAGTTACCTCAATTATTGTGTTGTTCGTTACCTATATCGTGACCATCCCACTACAAAAGGCGGGACAGGCACAGCTATAGCCATAGCCGATTATCGAAGAGCCAGCATAAACATGTTGGCTTTTTTCTTTATGTCAAAAAATATACGTGGCTACTCTGACAAAGGAAAAGAAAAAGATCATCTGGTAGCCTGTTTCTCCCAAAGGCTATACCTTGAACAGAGCTATTGGTAGATATTTTCCTCGCGATATTTATACTTTGTTTGTAGATAATTTCCTTAAATATCAGAGATAATAAACAGATGAAAGTTCGTTTTATAAGCAAGACGAAAAGAGGTGTATTAGATGACCGTTGCATCCGAGGTGAAACAAACCTTAGCTAGCCTAAAGGGTGTTGCAAGCACATTAGAAACATTTGCTCTACATGAAGAGAACGAGGAGTCTAATGAGCTACTAACTAGAAATACCCAGCGAGTTAAGGAAGTCATTGACTATTTTGAAAAACGATTAGCAACTATGGAATTTGAAGAACCAGAATATAAAGGCTTCTAGGAGCCTAAGATAAGGAGACAAACAAATGCCTGAGTGGGTTATTACTCTATTACGATCAACCGGTCTATTCTTGTTAGCCCTATTTCTCGTGCGTCTAATGGGCAAACGATCCACTTCATCCCTAACATTCTTTGACTTCGTTACAGTGATTGTAATCGGTGTGATTATCGCAACCCTATCCCTAAACTTAATCCCTAACGGGATTAATGGCCTTGTGACTTTGGCTGTATGGACAATCTTCCCTGCCCTTGTCTATCTACTATCAATTAAGTACAAGGCGGTAAGAGATATCGTCCATTATAAAGAGACTGTGCTAATTAATCATGGCAAGATTCTAGAGGATAAGCTAATGAAAGTACGCTACACCCCCGAGGATCTTTTGAGTGCTCTACGGAAGAAAAATATCTTTAATATAGACAACGTAGAGTTTGCAGTAATGGAGCCTACAGGAGATGTAAGTGTCCTGTTAAAGAAGGGCAAACAACCAATCACAGCCAAGACCACGGGAATGCCAGTAGGGATGGAAAGTGTGCCCCAAACAGTCATGCTTGATGGAATTATCATGGATGAGGCCCTTACCGCCATGGGTCTAAACAGACAATGGCTACATACAGAATTGGAAAAGGTTGGCGTTGCACCCGAGAATGTCTTTATTGGGCAAGTTGACTCGGGAGGACAGCTTTACATAGATTTGTTTGATGATGCCGTTATTGTACCCGCACCAAAAACAAAGGAGTTAGCCTATGTAACACTGCGAAAGGCCCAATCCGACTGTGAGGCATACGCACTAGCAACAATAGACCAGGACACCAAGGGAATGTTTGCCAATTCCGCAAAAATACTTCTGGAAGTTGCCAATGAGTTAGAACCTTGGTTAAAACAGTAAGGGGGATTAATGTATGTCCAACAAAAAGAAGAAAAAGTTAACTCCAGTACAACAGGAATAGCACTCCCGTACAAAAAACAGGGAGCCAAAACGACCAGTACTAATCAATAGTCTCAAGGCCTTTTTAGTCGGGGGAACCATTTGTCTAATTGGCCAAGGAGTGGCAGACTTTTTCATTTGGAACTTTGGCTTTACAGAAAAATCAGCTGCTAATCCTACGGTAGCAGTTATGATCTTATTCTCGGTAATTCTGACTGCTCTGGGTGTATACGATCACATAGCCCAATGGGCTGGGGCCGGCACAGCCGTTCCTGTCACTGGATTTGCCAACTCCATGGCATCCGCTGCCATGGAACACCGTAGTGAAGGGTATGTATTAGGTGTGGGTGGCAACATGTTTAAGTTAGCTGGTTCTGTAATTGTATTCGGCGTTTTTTCTGCCTTCGTGGTCGCATTAATCAGAACTGTGCTCACCATGTTGGGAGGGGTCTAAAATGCAACAAGGAAACCAGAGCTGGGTTTTCCCCAACCGCCCTACGATTATTTCCACTGGTACAGTGGGAGGGCCCTTTGAAGCGAAAGGCCCCCTAGCAGAAGACTTTGATCTGCTCCATGGCGACTTGTGGCTTGGTCAGAACAGCTATGAAAAAGCAGAAAGAAAAATGATGGAAGAAGCTTGTGAAACAGCTGTTCAAAAAGCTGGGCTACAAAAAAAAGATGTCCAGTTCTTTCTATCTGGCGACTTATTGAATCAAATTATCTCCAGCAGTTTTACCGCCCGCACACTGTCCGTCCCCTATTTAGGGCTATTCGGTGCTTGTTCCACCTCCATGGAGGGCTTAGCTCTCGGCGGTCTTATTGTAGACTGCCGCTTCGGAGATAATCTAATTTGTGGAACTGTCAGCCATAACTCGGCTGCGGAGAAGCAATTCAGATACCCGACGGAATATGGATCCCAAAAACCAGATACGGCCCAATGGACTGTAACTGGAGCGGGTGCAGCTATTGTAAGTTCCAAAGGTCAAGGTCCTCAGATCACTTCAGCAACCATTGGCAGGATAATCGATATGGGCCTAAGTGATCCATTTAATATGGGGGGTGCGATGGCACCAGCCGCAGTAGACACTATCACTGCGCATTTTCGAGATTTAGAGCTTTCCCATGAAGAATACGACTTAATTGCTACTGGAGACCTAGGTCGAGTAGGGCACAATATATCTCTTGACCTATTTAAGAAACACAGTCTTACTATCCCAGAAGAGAAATACACAGATTGCGGTCTGCTGATCTACGGAGAGAATCACCCTATGGTCTTTGCTGGTGGAAGCGGCTGTGGCTGCTCTGCAACTGTGACATATGGACATATCCTAAATCGTATGAAGCAGGGGGAGCTACGAAAAGTATTGATTGTAGCCACAGGGGCCCTGTTATCACCCATATCTTACCAACAAAAAGAAAGCATTCCCTGTATCGCTCACGCCGTTGCGCTTGAGTACCACCTGGAGGGATAAGTAATTATGGAGACCTATTTCTGGGCCTTTGTGGTTGGTGGCCTACTATGTGTGATTGGACAATTACTCCTTGATGTAGGCCGGTATACACCAGCCCATACCATTAGTATCTTGGTAGTGGTTGGTGCAGTATTATCCGGTCTGGAGTTATACCAGCCATTAATTGAGTTTGCCGGTGCTGGTGCCACTGTACCGATTACTAGCTTTGGTAACGCTTTAGTCCAAGGAGCCCTTGGTGAGGCCAAGCGCTCTGGCTTAGTCGGTATTGTAACAGGTATATTTGAGGTTACAAGTGCAGGCATATCATCTGCCATCATTTTTGCATTTCTTGCCTCATTGTTTTTCAAACCAAAAGGTTAGGGTGATGGACATGAGAAGTATTAGAGCTGTTCCTTGGATTGGTGTAATCATTTTCTTGATTCTCCTGTTGGGGGTTACTGGATGTGGATCTCAATCATCAAAAAAGCCCCCGCAACAGCAAGGCGTACATGGACCCATACAAGCGAATCTGGGTCTTGCTGAGGAACTTCAACAGGCTGTCAACGCCCATCGTGCGGTTGATGCTAGTACGGCGGTAGTAATAGACAATGATGTATCAATTGCCCTTCGAGTTACAGGGTTTGACAGACTACGATTACAGACTATCAGACAAGCGGTTCATAACCAAGCGATGGATCTAGTCTCAGAAGAATACCGGATCCACGTAACATCAGACAAACGACTCTTTGCCGATTTAGAGAAGATTGATGAGCAGATTAAACAAGCTGGCGGAACCGCCTCCATGGATATTCAAAACGAGTTAAAATTACTTAACAAGGACATGCAGGGATAACACAGACTGACTCCTCGACAAACTGATACGTGCCAAACAAGCAAATAGGCTGTCTCGTGAAAAATACGAGACGGCCTATTTGAGGTACTAATGATTAATTCGCATAGCCCTTTCCACTTCGCTGACAACCTCTTCTGCACTAAGACCGTTAGCTTCAATGACTTTTGCCTTAGTCATTATGGACTGATCACCCGTCACATTATCATTCATCCAACTCACAACCACAACAGATGCACTTGTCATGCCTTGATCTAAGCCGGATACTTGATATCCTTGCGCCTCTAGGGTCTGCCGTACATTGACTAATTTATCGTCAACTGCAATTATTCCTTTCATCTATTCACCCCCAAACTTAAAAGACATATTACAGATAAACGTTTTCCAAAAAACCATTAGGATATGAGCGAAAGCTCTCACCCTTTCTCACAATCTGCATATCATAAGTTAAAGTTGCCATTAGGAAAGATTGTTAGTGGAACAAGGATTACTTTACTGTCGCTAATATCATTTCTTGAGTTAATCAAAGAAAAGGAGTGTTTATCCATGTCAAAAAGCAGGAAATTAAAAATTATCGTTGTATCAGTTTTTTTATTTCTAGTCTCAGTCGGGCTCGTCCAGGGATCTCCAGCCGCTAGTAACCAGCCACTAACTATTGTTATATCTTTTACAATTCTACAGGACTTTGCTCAGAATGTGGTCGGTCCGAGTGGAGATGTCCGAGTGCTAAGCCAAATCGGAGCTGAGGTCCATGAGTGGGAGCTTACACCGCGTAACTTCATGGATCTAGAACAAGCTGATATCCTCTTTTATAACGGGCTAAACGTTGAGCAGTGGATGGGGCAAGTCCGGGCGACAGTCCGTGCTGGTGTACCTATTATTGCCGTAGGAGAAGAATGCACCTTTCCTACAAGGCCTATCGTTACAGGAGATTACGCTGGATATCCAGATCCACACATATGGATGGATCCCTTTGGAGCCATCGCCTATGTCGAGGTAATTAGAGATGCTCTTATGGAACACGACCCAGTCAATGCTGACCGATATCGCAAGAACGCAGACACGTATATAGACAGTTTACACACGCTCCATCAACAATTGCAAGACACCTTGGAAACGATCCCGGAAGAGAATCGAACACTAATCACAACAGAGGCCGCGTTTATCTATCTAGCTGGCGCATACGGCTTATACCATGATGCGGTGTGGGGAACGAACACCGAAGAAGAAGGTACTCCCCAACAAATGATGCGGATCATGCGTCTCGTGACAGAAAGAAACCCTTTAGGGATCTTTTGGGAAAGCACGGGATCTCCCCGTTATGCTCTTAGTATTTCTGCAGACACCAATACACCAGTCTATGGTCCTCTATATGTGGATTCCGTGGATTCCGACAGCTCGGGGGCAGAAACCTATGTAAAAATGATGCAAAGCAATGCAGCCTTGCTCGTAAAGGTGCTCGCACCTTAGCCATGGCAGAGACAGGAGGAGATCCCCTATGACAAAGCAATCTTCAGTGAAATCCCAGATTAACCCCGGTTCACAACGGGGAGACTCTCAGCAACAGACTACCGCCATTTGGGCCCGTAACCTCTCCGCCTCATATGATGGCGATGCTCCGGTATTAACTAATATCAGTTTAGATATTCCTCATGGTGAACTGATAGCCATCGTCGGGCCGAATGGCGCTGGGAAATCTACGTTGTTTAATATACTGATTGGCCTTAAGCAACCAAAAACCGGAAAACTATTGATTTTTGGTGAATCCATTCAAAAGCAATGCAAAAAGAATCGTATTGCCTATGTACCTCAGCATGAACAGATTGACTGGGATTACCCCATTAGTGTATGGAATGTAGTGCAAGGAGGGCGGTATGGACACATGAGTATAACTCCTGGTTTACGCCGGTTTCTGCCACCTTGCTGGGCCGCTCCCATTCACAAAGATGCGACGAAATATGCCTTAGACGCAGTAGGATTGTTTGAATATGCCAACCGTCCCATCGGTGCGTTATCTGGCGGGCAAAAAAAACGGGTCTTCTTGGCTCGAGCCCTAGCGCAAGATGCTGACCTACTACTCCTAGATGAACCATTAGTGGGCGTCGATGGTAAATCCGAAGTGCTGATTTTCTCTCTTTTGGATCAACTGTGCACCCAAGGAAAAACAGTGGTCATGGTTACTCATGATATGGCTAGTGCGAAGCAATACGCAAGCCAAATAATCCTGATTAATAAGACCATCATTCGTACAGGACATCCAGAGGCCGTGTTAAACAACGAGGAGTTCAGTTATATTCTTGACAGACCTATCCGGTCAAGACAAATAGAATCTGATCCAAACAGAACCCATCCATTACCAAAGACCGCAGGAGGCTACCAGCATGCTGACTAGCGACTCACTATTATCTCACCTTCTATCTCCTTTGGTTACTAGAGGATCCATAACCACAGTTTTAGATTGGTTCTACCAACTCGGTGTCAAGCTGATTGACCAAATCATTGCAGTGTTAATGCTGATTATCAATCTATTTCCGGAATCCATTGTAGAGCCGTTCCTATTTGCATTTATGCAAAGAGCTTTACTAACGGCCATGTTAGTCGGTGGCGTCTGTGGAATTCTATCATGCTTCGTAGTTCTCAAGCGCTGGTCTCTTCTAGGCGATGCCATTTCCCATGCTGTATTACCCGGCGTAGCCCTAGCTTATCTACTAGGTTGGCCGTTATTTGTTGGGGCCTTTATCACAGGGACCTTAACATCATTAGGTATCGGAGTCATCGAGCGTAATACTCGAATCAAAGAAGATACAGCCATGGGGATAATGTTCACTGGATCTTTTGCATTAGGAATCGTAATCATCAGTCAAATCGCCACATCTACCCATCTAATCCATATTCTCTTTGGCAATGTCCTCGGTGTTCGCATTCCAGCGCTCCTGCTTACACTCTTATGTAGTGTTATCACAGTTGCTACTATCGGCCTGTACTATAAGGAATTTCACCTTTATACATTCGATCCCATTCAAGCAAAAACAATAGGAATGAATACGACCTTAATTCACTATGGCTTAATGCTACTGTTAACCATAACTATCGTTTCCAGTTTAGAAACGGTGGGAATAATCCTTGTGGTGGCAATGCTAATTACCCCTGGAGCTACCGCATATCTGTTAGCTAATAGCCTCACAAGGATGATGATGATTGCTACTTTCTGCGGCATCTTCTCAGCAGTGATCGGGCTTTATCTATCATTTATTTACAATGTATCCTCTGGAGGTTCCATAGTGTTGGTATCGACTATGCTATTTACTTTGGCCTTTTTTCTAGCACCCGATCAAGGTCTCATTACGAAGTTCCGACGAAATCGTCAAAGCAAATCGGCGTAGATTAAAATTGTCTTCCCTGTTCTGATTTGATTTTCTAGCCATAGACTAACAGTGTAGGGCGCGGAGAAACAAATTAAGCGAGGGATCCATAATGTTAACTGAGAGCATGGAAGATTACTTGGAAATGATGTATAGAATAGTTGAGGAAAAGGGCTATGTTCGAGCTGTTGATTTAGCGGAATCATTAAACCTACAAGCTTCAAGCATTACGAAGATGATCCAGAAACTAGATGAGGCTGGCTTTATCAACTACGAAAAATATCGAAACATAGCCCTTACTGAATTAGGAAAAGAATATGGTGCATTTCTGGTGTGGAGAGATAAGACACTAAAGGAGTTTCTGCAATTGCTTACATCCCAAGCAAATATTGATGATCAGGTTGAGGGAATGGAGCACTACATCACTCCGAAAACTATGACTCTTGTCGTCAGTCTCATTTCTTTTTTCAAGAAAAATCCTGACGCATTATTGAAGCTCAACAGGCTACAGACTAAAGAGTTCGGGCCAGCATGTACTTCCCTAGAGCTACTACGTGCCTGGGAATTCCACCATGGGGCAGAGTAGAATAGTGCAAGAAAAACATATAGTCCCTTACATTCCACAGCCTCTGAAGAAAACTGCTGAACTGACGATCGGAAGCAAAAAATAGACATCGGAATGGTTCCAATGTCTAAAAGTTTGGCTCCCCGGGCTGGATTCGAACCAGCAACCCTTCGGTTAACAGCCGAATGCTCTGCCGTTGAGCTACCGAGGAACACATATTTAATTCCAGGCAGTGAGCTACTCTCCCACCACGAGATGTGGCAGTACCATCGCCGCTAGAGGGCTTAACTGCTGTGTTCGATATGGTAAGATGATTTAAAGCTGCCTTATAGATTTCAGG
>SKHL01000292.1 GCA_007116995.1 Limnochordia bacterium | reverse complement strand
CCCGAAGAAGACTCCTCAGGGGACAACAACGCTAGCGTTCACAATGACGACGAGGGGCACAGCCAGGCCACCGAGGCAATGGTCGTAGGATACCAAAGGATCTGGATTTGTGGTCCCAGTTACTTAGCAGGTTATCAAAGTAGGGGCTTGCACCCCTTGATTAAATGTGGCCGAGGTGCCCCAGCGGTCTGCATCAGGCAAACCACTGGGAAATACCAATCGTCTTTGCTTTAGCCTCTTTTTTCCACTTGTGGAGTGTTCCTTTGGCTACATGCAAAAATAGACTCTCGGTAGGGTGGAAACCGAGAGTCCTTTCTTAAGACTGATCCTAATAGACTTCTTTTCTAGTAACTATAGACGCCTCTATTTAGTGCATCGCGCATTGCCGACATGATTTTATTGCCCCGCAAAGTAGCCCCAGTAAAGGTATCAACTACGGTCGATTCTACAATTAGATCTGGTTGACGTAGATCTTCTAAAGAAGCCCGAATATCTTTTCCTACTAGGTATTGAATCAATTCTTGATATTGTTCAAACAAGCCTTTGATCATGAGATCATCACTGCTACGGTAGTCATTACCACGATAATTTAATCCCCGGAAACTAATGGCAGTTATGACATTGTCGTCTAAGGTAAATTGGATGCTCACTTGGATTTCGTTACCGTCTGCGAAAATGCCTCTGTAAGTTCCGTCTTCATATCCCCATTGAACAGCTGAGGCATCTGGTGATTGAGAAATCAATCCATAACCAGCCACTGCAACAACTAACACCAACACAATCAGCGAAATCGAACTTTTCATAATCTGAGTCCTCCCCTAATCTTGATAATGGTTTCATTTACCCACATCTGAGATTGTTTCCACCATCACAATAGTGGTTACTTTAATTATACTGGAGTTACCAAGTTTCTACAACAGAGTAATATGTCCCACCCTCTAGGTACATTTGTCTCGATTCTGCATGGTGTTAATCCAGTAGCTAGCTGCTTCAGTCCTATTTGATACGTTGAGCTTACGAAAGGCTTTGCTGAGGTAATTTCGCACCGTCTTATCGGAGATAGCCATAGAATCTGCTATCTCTTTGTTAGTCTTACCTAGGGCAACCAGTTGAAGAATACGCTCTTCTTGTTGAGTTAGTTCTGGTACCTTTACACGCTGCGATGAATGTCCTCCTCTTAACAAATCAAAGATACTAGCAGTAGTCGAGGAGTCTAAGACAAGCGTTCCTTTCGCTATCGATTGAATGGCTCTGATTAACTCGTTACTGTCAGCATCCTTTAACAGAAAACCATCGATTCCTGCCCGGATGGCCCCAGTAACAACTTCATCCTGAGTATAGGCGGTGAGAATCAAGACCTTTATATTGGGAAATCTGGCCTTGAGATTTATTGTACCAGTGATTCCGTCGCCATCTGGTAGGCGATAATCTAACACAACCACATCTGGAAGACTTTCAGCCGTCAAATGCATTGCTTGCTTTAGGGTGCCGGCTTCACCACATACCTCTATGGTTTCCACAGACTCCAAAACCATTCGGAGTCCTTCGCGGACAATACTGTGATCATCGACCAACAGAACCTTGATCTTAGACTTCATTTATTATTCCCTCCATCGGAACCATTAACTCCACCTCAACACCATCTTTGCGCGATTTTACGTTTAGTACCCCACCAATAGATCTAGCACGTGCCTTCATAGAATCAAATCCAAACTGTGATTTATCTTCAAGCGCTACTAATGAAAAGCCTGTCCCGTCATCAATCACTTTGATGTGAATCTCACCAGCTTTAACCAGTAGAGTGACTTTAGCTTTACTAGCCTTGGAGTGCTTTATTACATTGTTAATAGCTTCCTGGATGATATAGTATATTTGACTCGATGCTCTAGCAGAAATCTCTTCTAGCGGACAATCCTCGATATGTGACTCAACAGTCAACTGAATACGTTGGTGTTTATTAAAGGTCTGTGCTAATTCCTGCACGGATAGGGTTAAGTCGTCGAAGCTGATCTGTTCTAATACAGTGGAATGGATAAATTCCCGGGTCTTTCTAATAGTCTCAGCTAGATTCACTTTTACTCTTTGAAGATGCTCTTTGGTAGAATCCATCTCAGCCGTATCTATGAGATACTCTATCTGGAGTTTTGAGCCATAGATGCTTTGTATAATACTATCATGAATTTCAAGTCCAAGTTTCCGCCTTTCATCATCCTCAATTTTCTTTCGTTCTAATCTTCTTAATGCTGCTGCCTGTTCCCATCCAAATGTTGCTACCACTCTACCTAACAACAGAATGATCGCGATACCTATAGATATTTTAATCAGTTGAATGGGGAACCCAAACCATTCCTTGAAGGCTTGGTTACTAATTATATTGGCAGGAAAGAATTCCATTTTACGAACAACAAGCCCGTCGACCAATCCATATAAAAAGAAAATAAGTGCTAAGTGATTGTATTTGTGAGCAATCTCCCATAATCTCCGCTCCTGCATTCCTTGCACTTGTAGCCTAAGGGCCCAGGCTGTAATCAGCCCGCCCGGTAGGCCCATAGCATACCTTAACATCACAGTGTTAAACTGAGGAACGTGAATATGATACCAGACACCATTACGGAGCATTAGAACGCCAAAACCTACAGACCAAAGAAGAAATAACCCAAGGGGTAATCCGAATCTAAATCGTCTGATCTTGCTTTTTTCCGGAAAAAGTTCAAGTCCAAACCTGATTAGAAAAGCAAATGATAGTGCCTTTAGAAATTGCTTTCCAATGAAAAGAGAGATATAGTATTCACTATACAACTCTGAAATAACAACCATTGTTACCCACTCGGACAATCCATGTGTCACACCAAATAGAACCAAGTATTGTAGGGATCGTACCAAGCTAAGGTGACTCACATCGTCATATTTTTTGAAAGGGGCAAAGGTAACAAAACCAATATAAACTGCACCGTATGCTAAATATAAGAAAAAGTATTCTCTTGGCATAACTATACTCCATTTCCATTGGCAACTCATGTTGCCTAGTATGATAGTACATAAATTATACCACAGTTTTGCGGTCTATACCTTCGTTCTCTTAAATCACCATGCAATATCTGCGTAAAAGTTTATGGCTCTGCTCAACAAAGCCCTCAAGTTAGCAGACCTGTAATTGCTTGAGTTACATACAGCAAGAAAATACGTCAGAAATCCTGAAACCGTCCTTGTATTGAGGGAAACTGATGTACTGGTTAGGCTACTGGTGAATCTTGACCGTTTGGTCGGTCAGTGTTATACTGATCCTATTAGCATTGTAGGATGTGGTATCCCAATGGAGAAGGATTTGCGACGACAAAAGGGTTAGAGTCAAAAGAGAAAATTATTAGCGCAACCATGCGGCTCCTAAAGAAAGAGGATGGTGGGTTTGAGTGCCCAGAAAATCGCAGACGCAGCGGGATTGAGTAAGAGCAATTTTTTCAGCATTTCTTATTATGTGGTCTTTAGAGATATATCTTGGATATAAACAGGCAAGACGTGCTTACGATAGAGTAACCAATGTACGTATAGGAGAGTGAATATTCATGCATGTGATGGAGTTAAGGGAATTGACCAAATACTACGGCAAGACCCGTGGAATTGAGAATGTGAGTTTTTCTGTAGAGGAAGGCGAGATATTTGGCTTTATTGGTCCTAATGGTGCCGGAAAGTCCACTACAATTCGGACCTTATTAGGTCTTATTTTTCCAACAAGCGGCTCAGCGACAATATTTGGAAAAGACTGTATTCGATATGGAAGTGAAGTCCGGAAGCATATTGGATATTTACCATCAGAGATCTTCTATTATGACAAGATGAAAGTACTTGATTTATTACGCTATGCCGGAAGCTTTTTCCAGAATGACTGTACCCAGCGAATTAAGGAACTTGCTGAGACAATGGAATTAGATCTAAGTCGGCGGATTGAGGATCTATCCTATGGTAATAAGAAGAAAGTCGGAAT
>SKHL01000189.1 GCA_007116995.1 Limnochordia bacterium | reverse complement strand
TAGAACCCACCAATACCATTCCATGATCATATCCCCCCCTCAGATGATAATTCTTCGCTTAAATATATGATACACTACAGCATTTAAAGCCAGTGCATAGATCACTCCGACTGGAAAATAGCCCCAAAATCCCAAATTCCAATCTACAGTAGGAAGCATAGCCACACTCAGTGCTTTGACCACCCAGAAGTTAGGCTCAAATCCAAAGAAGAATTCCTTAAAGTCGGTGAAAAAGAGAGATGCTACAGGAAAAACAATGATCATAGCTCCGGCCTTCATCATCGCGAATCCTTCCACTTTATTCGTGGCAAAGAAGTTAATAAACATGGCCAGCACGGAACTAAACAACCCTATCCCCATTGGAACTAGTAACAGAGCATACAAGGGAATTCCCCCAATACCAGAGATTAGTAGCGCTACTATGCTCCCTATATAGGTTAAGGAAAAACTCATTATAAACCGAAACCCCATATACATATCAAAGCTAACCGGGGACACATCAATGGCATACAGGATTTTATCGTCTCGGTCATCGAGAATGGAAAATCCAATAATCGCACCAGAGATAGACGATGTTAGCAACATAATCACCGCGGCTATAACGTGATTAAATGGTTGGACAGAGATAAGGAATTGTTCTTCCGCTACAGGTATCCCAAACCGGACAACGGATGCAATAATAAGCGGATATGCTAACATAAATATCATCATGGGATCTCGGATCCATTTTTTTAACTCGTAGATAATATACTTCAACGTCACTGTCATTCACCCCCAAACTCTTTCATGCTATACTGAACAAAGTTCCTTGCTGCGAAGTAATAAAGTACAGCTGAAAGCAGGAATAGATAGCCGAAGCTAATAAGCAAATCGCCTTGGTTTACTGTTATCACAGCGGAATTCAACAGGGTATATACTGCTTGGGTTGGGTTGATATACTGAACATACTTAAACCAGTCAGCCGTAATGATCCCTAGCATCTGAAATATCGTGGGAATGCCAAAGCCAAAGAACATAGCCATCACCCACATGAGCAGAATTGTGAAGTCTCTAGATCTATAGGTAAAGAGAACACCAAGACAGCTAAAGACAAATGAAGCTAGAATTACAGCCCCGGTGATACCAAGAAAGTTAATGGTCAATCCTCTAAATATAATCCCATAGGTACCTAGTAAAAATAGGGTAATCAGACTGGCGATAATAGTTGTAATGATTTTCGACATCAAATAATGATGCTTGTTAATCGGTGTAACTAACATAGTTTTTAAGGCATTCTCCTGCTTCTCAAACATCATGGCAACACCAATCAACAAAAATGACATCATGGTTACATCGACAAATATGAATAAGGGGAAATATGTGTCAATCCGCTCAACCCCAAGAAGCTGGATTGCTGCTATCCACAGTACGCTTGTGGCTAGGCTTGCATAGGTGATTCCATATCTGAGCAACCGAATTTGGTCGCCTTTCACTAGTTTCCAGAGTTCATTCATCTGTTCTCACCCCTGTGACCTTGATAAATATCTCATCTAAGGTTGTTTCCCCACTGTGAATAGTAACCAAATCTTTGGTTCGTAGAATGTTGAAAAACTCTGCATTTTCTTTGATGGTATCGATATTAAAAACTTCCTTGACCACCGAATCCTGATCTTTATACTCAAGTCTGATTTCCCGCTTGCCATACCTAAGTTTCAAATCCTTCGGAGAACTAATCTCTCGTATTTTCCCATCAGCAATAAAGGCTACACGATCACACAATTCATCGACGTCATGCATCATATGTGTAGTCAGAAATACCGTGCCCCCATTATGGCGAAACTCGGCAATCATATCCTTAACAATCCGTGCATTCGTAGGATCAAGACCGCTAGTGGGTTCATCTAAAAATAACACGTTTGGATTGTTAATCAGTGCTCGAGCAAAATTCAATCGAGATTTCATGCCTTTGGAAAAAGCAGCCACTCGTTTATTGCGATCCTCCCATAGTCCAAGACGCTCTAAAATAGGTTTGATCTTGGCCCCATCTGGATAAAGATCCCGATAGAACTTTAGATTCTCCATAGCCGTCAATTTGGTAAACAGCACTGGCATCTCAAATCCAACCCCAATATCATTATAGATACTCTTATCATAACTTTTTAGATCTTTCCCTTTGTAGAATATCTCTCCCTGGTAATTCCTTAAAATCCGAATAATTAACTTTTGTGTTGTTGATTTTCCCATCCCCGAGGGACCAAGAAACCCAAATATCTCTCCTTTGTCAAACTCAAAGGACATGCCCTTGATGGTGTATTCCTTATTTCCGGGATACCGAAACCGTAGATCACATACTTTAAACATTTCTTTTCCTCCTCAAACTTGACAAAATAGACTCTGAAAATAGATGTTACCTGTGTACCCTGCCATGTGCCCCAAACTTGACATTTTCATCGGTTCGATGGTGGTCGCCGAAGGATGTTTGGCGACATAGTGGTCTATTCCTTAATCGTCCGGATAATTTTCTCTAAATTATTAAGATATGCCATGAATTCGTCATAGCCTTTGGGCGTTAGAGACACCCTAGTTACTGTTTTTCTATCCTCAATCACCTTGGTTACCTGCACATATCCAGCATCTTCTAAATTTCGTAGTTGAACAGATAGGTTACCGGCTGTCATCTCCAATGCGGTCTTTAAATCATTGAAGGTAACGTCCCGCTTTTGACTAGTAGCCAGATGAGTGAGGATCAGTAACCTAGCTCGTTCGTGAATGAATTTATCAATATAAACATCGTCCATTCCATTTCGGTTACCATCACTCAAATCAAACCCTCTTTTCTGCACGGGAGGAGTAAACCGCTGTGAGATAGAGGATGATCATTGCTACTCCAAAAGTCAGCATCAAGATCACTAGGGGATGCACTTTATCAGCAATAAACAGTGAAAACAACCCGCTCAACAATAACCACTCTACATATAGTAGCATATATTTTAGGCTTAATATTGCCACAAAAGCGGCCAATAGCAGAGCAATAAAAATAGTTATTATCGGGACAATTAACTGGGTGAGCCCAGCAGTTGAAAAGTAAATCACCGACACTATCAGGGCCATTAAAAATGGGACCATGATCATGACTACGGATTGTGTGTATATCTCTTGCATCAATTTTGCTAAGGTGATGTCTTTCTGGTAGCTACGAGCAAATCGCAGAAACATGTTCAGTTTGATGGTTCCTAGCACGATTAGACTCAGCCCTAATAGTAGGTAAACAACACCATTTAGGCTACTTGGCAGGCTAGGGTAACTACCATAGTAATTCATAGCCCACAAGAGGCCTAGGCTAAACGTAAATATGAGTATTCCCGTGTATAGAGCTACACCTCGAATAACCTGCAATAGATTTATGTTCCTTAGGATGTTATTATTTCTCCTGGCTGCCTCCTTGATAAAATGCAGATCCTCAAGCATCTTCTCCCGATTGTGACTCTTAGCCATATCACAAACTCCAATCTAGTTTATGTCATAAACTAGATTATAGTATAGACCTATTTAGCAATACTGTCAATAGAAAAAGTTTAAATATCTGGCATGGATTCAGTAGAAATGTATTGCCTGAGTTAAGCCTATTCTATCTAAGATGGAAATACAGGAACCCGGTCCTAGAACCTTTGTGAAGCTCAGTAATAAACTATACTGAATACAACGCAAAGGAGGGATGTCATGAGAGTTCCAGCTACATGCCCGCCAGGATTTCAAGGTCGCTACACTGTGCGAGCCGGAGATAGCATGTTCTTGATCGCCCAGCGCTTCAACGTAACACTTGCTTCATTAATTGCCGCCAACCCACACATTAGTAATCCGGCCTTAATCTTTCCCGGTGATGTGCTCTGTGTTCCTGGTCCACCACCGAATGGAAGGGTTCCAGCAACCTGTCCACCAGGGTTCCAAGCTCGCTATACTGTACAGCCGGGAGATACTATGTTCCAAATTGCTCAACGCTTCGGTGTTA
>SKHL01000207.1 GCA_007116995.1 Limnochordia bacterium | reverse complement strand
CCAACCGAATATTTAAGCTGTTGATGTACTTTAAAGTTTTGATCTTATCGATTCCATCAAGCACTACGCGACCAGTTAAACCCACACGGTGCCCCCCAGGTAGAGTTATATACCCGGAGCGAATTTCATCCTCCATGGCATACCAGGAGTTCTGGGTCATCAGTTGCATACTACGATGCAAGTCCTCGCTAGTAATCACATAACCCGCTGATATCGGACATTGTCTACCCGCTTTCGTTAGGCTATATAGAGTTTGACCACTCTGAAACACGATTGGTTTGTTGACTCGCAGACGAATTTCTTCTAGGTTTTCCCAGTTCACACTGCTACCAAGCATTTTTCGTATAGAGGGCGCAAGCCATTCCATTACTTGTGAACTCATTTGGACCAATCCCCCAAGCCCTGTAATACTTAACACTATGAGCGATTCGGACAAGTTATGACAAAAAACCTCTCCTAATTTCCAAGGAGAGGCTTTTAGTTCACTCTATACATAATAGATATACATTTGACTATTGATCTTCTTGATTCTCTGCCAGATCAATTAAATCATCATCTAGATCATCTTCATCTAGTTCTTCCCCATTGTAGACCACTTCGCCACAGTCGGGACAAGTTACTTCAACATCGTCATCATAGAGAAACTCGTCCTCAAAACAAACAGATTCGTTACATGTTGGACAGACCATTTCCACCATGTCCAACTCATCTTCATCAAACTCGTGGTCGTGGTCGCAGCCACAAGGTTGATCTTCTAACTCAGTCAGATCTGCATCAATGGCTTCCATGTATTCTTCCATTTCCTCTTGACCTAAGAGCAGCTCATCTACATTATCAGCCAAGTCATCTAGCACTTCCATCATTCGTTGCATAACTAACCGTGTGGTGCTGTCTTTGATGGCTTCTCCACCATCAATCATTCCTCTTAAATAGGCAATCTTTTCTTTTACTGTTTCCAATTTACTTCACCCCCATGAGTTTCTTGACTAGTATGTCCCTATGCTCTAGATAGATATTCTCCACTACGTGTATCAACTTTCACAACCTCACCCAGTTCAATAAAGAGTGGAACATGAACTGTGATTCCAGTTTCCAGTTTCGCCGGTTTCGTGGCTCCTTGGGCCGTATCGCCCCGAAACCCTGGCTCTGTCTCTACGATTTTAAGATTGACCGTTGTGGGAAGATCCACACCAATGGCTCTACCTTGGAAAAACTGAATAGCGATAGTCATATTTTCAAGTAAAAAATCCGGTGCACTTCCTAGTTCCTCTTTTAACAAGGATATTTGATCATAGGTTGTCGAATCCATAAAGAAATATTCATCACCAGAACTATATAAGTATTGCATTTGCTTGGTTTCTACATGAGCACGTTCCACTTTTTCTCCGCCGCGAAACGTACGTTCTTTCACAGCACCAGTTTTTACATTCTTTAGCTTAGTGCGGACAAACGCCGCTCCTTTACCCGGCTTAACATGTAAAAACTCAACGACACTATATACATCATTGTCGAATTGAATAGTCAATCCTGTTTTTAAATCGTTTACTGAAATCATCCGCTTCTCCCTTTCGTTATGTTCCGTTTATTCAACTACATGTAGTTCCTTACTTGTTGAGGATAATATATCTACTCCATCCTCAGTTACCACTACTAAATCCTCAATTCGCACTCCACCCCAGCCTGGCAAGTAAATGCCTGGCTCTACTGTCACCACCATGCCTGGTCGTAATTGGGTCTGGCCTATTTTGGATAATCGAGGTTCTTCATGCACTTCTAATCCTACACCATGCCCGAGTCCATGGCCAAAATAGTCCCGATACCCCCCTGCGTTAATAATATCCCTAGCCACCTTGTCTATTTCGACTCCTGTTTTACCTACTCCCACTGCATTAAGACCGGCTAGTTGCGCTTTGAGTACTAAGGAATACACCGCTTGCTGTTTCTCAGTGGGTGTTCCAATTACTAATGTCCGAGTCATATCGGAACAATATCCTTGATAAACACAGCCAAAGTCGATAACTACGAAGTCACCTTCCTGTAGACATCGCTGACTAGGTCTAGCATGAGGAAGAGCCGCATTTGGTCCAGATGCCACAATCGGTTCAAAAGAAACCCCCATTGCCCCTAATCTACGCATAGTAAAATCCAGATCCAAGGCTATATCGAGCTCTGAGACTCCAGGTTTTATCCGGGGTAATACCCTAGTAAATCCTTCATCTGCAATCTGTGCTGCTTTGTGCAGACTACAAATCTCCTCAGCGCTTTTCACTATGCGTAAGTTTTGCACCCACTTACTTGTGGAAACAAATTCAATAGCTAATTCCTTATCCCAGCTGTTTAGCTGATTTATCGTTATGTGTTCTCCTTCTATAGCTATCCGTTGCACACCATAGATATTAGATAGCTCCTTGATCTTTTCTAAAACACCATCATGTTTTACAATTTCCCAAGCAGGACATTGGGATGCGGCTTGCTCGATGTAGCGAAAATCGGTAATTAGCATCTGCCGCTCTTGATCAATCCAGACCAACCCAGCTGAGCCCGTAAATCCGGTTAGGTAGCGCCTGCTCACAGATGCTGTAACTAGAAATACATCCACCTTTTCATCTCGTAGTTTCGCCCGTAGCTGTTCGATCATTTCTATGCCCCTCTCTGTTTGGTCAAATAGTCAAGTAATCCTTGTAATCCTAGGAGGTAACCAAAATCCCCAAATCCAGAAATCTGGCCAATACAAACAGGTGCTATCACTGAAGAGTGTCGAAACTCTTCTCGTTGATAAACCTGGGAAATATGAACTTCCACTACAGGCAAGGATAGTGCAGCCAAGCAATCACGGATCGCATACGAGTAGTGCGTAAAGGCTCCAGGGTTAATAATAATCCCGTTAGCGCTCCTATGTTCCTGCAAAAAATCAATAATCGTTCCTTCGCTATTCGATTGAAAGGCATGAACTTTTATACCTTGCTTCTCACCCGCCCTAACCACCATCTCTTCAATGTCTGCTAAGCTAGTTGTCCCATAGACGTTAGGTTCTCGCGTTCCTAGTAAGTTTAGATTTGGTCCATTTACCAATAAAATCTCCCACACTACACTATCTCCTTTGTTCCATCAAGGCCATTATATCTGCCACCACTGCTTGAATGCTTTTGTCTGATGTATCTAACCTATAATCAGCCGCCGATTGATAAAGACTGTTCCGTTGCTTTAGTAGAAGACAAATCTGTTTCTTTGGGTCCGGCGTATCAAGCAATGGTCGTTTTGCACTAGTTTTCACCCGTCGTAGGATCACATTGGGCCGGGCTGTCAAGCAAAAAACTAAATTCCGACTACTAGCCAATAACTCTCTGTTTTCCGGCCTTGTGACAATGCCGCCGCCTGTAGAAACTACCTGACATCCACGACTAAGTATTTCCCCAAATACCTGGGTTTCAATGGCTCGAAAATGGGCTTCAGAAATGCGAAACAACTCTGGAATACGCTGGTTAGTAAACTGCTCAATATATTGATCGGTATCCACGAAATCCCAGGATAATTTCTCTGCACACAATCGCCCAATGGTAGTCTTGCCTGTTCCCATAAAACCAATTAATACTATATTACCCGTAAACATCACAAGTTTTCCTCCAAATACAAGACTGGATTTTTGAACTGTTCTCTATGATCACCGAAAACTCCTGCCTATATCTGGAAAGGTTCGCAAAAAAGAATTAAACATACATTGATATGCCTAATCTAAGCCTATCAATGTATGTTTAACCCACTACTCCTTATACGACATCACTTCATGGCTTCTGTCTGCTTTCGCTGATGTAAAATATAGCGTTACATCAATCCCCTCCCTAGTTCTTGTTAAACCGACATCCGCTAAGGAGCATGATCTAAGCTCAGGCCGACTCTTACGCACTTCCGAAACAGCGATCTTGATAGAGTCTAACATATTATCTACTTTAGAATAGGGTATACGTTGCTGACAAACATAAGATTGCATTGTCTCTCT
>SKHL01000084.1 GCA_007116995.1 Limnochordia bacterium | reverse complement strand
GTCCTATGGATCTGAATCTCTGTTGTGAAGAAGCTGCCCGTCGGTTTTATCAAGATGTGAATATTAGTAGCTATGATCAGGAATCTCCTTGGTTCCGCTGGAATGTTACCCTGAGTCGAGCAGAATTCGAAGCAATTATTAATCTGAATCTGGGTACCCGCTACCAGTTACAACCAGAATTCGTACTAACCCAAGGAAGTGATGGTCAGTTCTACTCCCGACCCATACCAGTCCAAGGGATTGGTACATTACTTGACATACAAGTGGTCCAACGTGGTGTTGGTGGGAACATAATGACACTGGAAATAGTAGGTAGTACAGGTACATATCAGATTAGTAAGGAACTAAACATACGCTATCTAGTACGCCCAAGCAATGTATTTACAGGTGGAGATGATATTATACTAGAGCGAATAGGAGCTCCAGCGATAAATTACCCTATCCTACCTAGTGCTTTTGCTGTCTTTGATCTAACGCGAGATAAAGATGACTCTATTGATAGGGTAACGATATCTGGAGGTGGTAGTGGGCATGGTGTTGGTATGAGCCAATGGGGAGCTAGGGGCATGGCCATGCAGGGGTATACCTTTAAAGAAATTCTAACAGGATTTTTTGCAGACATCCATTTTATGCATACAGAACACATACAAAGATCCATTTTGGGTATTGGTTCCCAATGAGCAGTCTCATAACGAGGCTGCTTTATTTGATAAATCAACGGAAGAAAAGGAAAAACAAACTATCAGAAGTATTTGACATATAATGAAGAATATGATATTTTAAGTATAGGGTATAATATGAGATCTAGAAAAGTTTTTTGTTCAAAAATCATTTATTCTGTAATAATAGTACGCGTTTTGGACAATACTAGTAGTATAACCAATTGTTCATACTGTCGAACATTATGGAGGGAAAGGACTGAGAATTAGAAATGGGATATGAAGAATCTTTACGGCAGGCAAAGGAACTATTGTTAGCAGAAATCAATGGACTTAAGGAGAAAAAAAAAAAAAAAGAACTAAGTCTAAAGAAGCTGGAATCATTTTTAAAAGAGCCCCACAAGAAGGATGATACTTTAGGCTCCCTAACCCAGAATATTGTAGAGATAGTTTATCAGCTAGTATCTTCACAAAAACAGCCCGTTACAGCCAAAGCGGTAGTGCAAGAGTTTTATAAGACTCGTAACGATGTGAATGAGTCTACAATTCGTTCCACTTTATACCAGGTCAGCCGCAAGCAAAAATCCACGGATATCGTTGTTGATGAGAACAACATAGCAGTGAATATACTTAAAAAAGGTCCGACCTATGATATCGAGGTTGTTGATCCGGTAAAGGAAAAGAGTATGCAAGCATAATCGTTTACCAATAAAAAAGCCCGCTTTTATAGCGAGGCTTTTTTGCGTTAGATCAGAAAGTGTTGGTTTTTATTTATTAAGGAAGAGAAGTTGTCCTCTTCGTTGCGTAGTCTTCGTACAAGATTAAGATTGGAAGAATTCCTGGGATAACTCGTCTAGCTCTTCAATAATCAACTCAGCACCAAGGCTGATCCCAGAGTAAATTATCCCCAGCATGATTATGCCTAGGATATTTGATATCCATAGTAGACGACGATTCTGGTTAATTAAGGCTAGACCAAGGAGCATGACAATCAATGCGGGAATAGTATTTAGAAATGGCGTGGGTAACAGAATCAAAAGACCCATAAATGTCAGTACTACACAAGTTGCCTTCTGTTCCCATTCTGATGGGGCGTGTTGGAATGATTTGAGGCCAAGTCGTGTCTCTAATCGGGAGAGAGCGGGCAAGGCTTTTGCGGTGATTAGGCCGATAAATTTTGGATTTAGACGCAGTCGTCCTAATCTAGCAGGGATCCATGGAACCTGGCGTCGAAATAATCGTTGTAGAGACCAAAAAATAATTAATAGTCCAGGAATAGCCCCTAGTCCGGGTGGTAGTGGGATTAATACAGGTAACGCAGAGATGACTAATAACAAACCGAACCCATGTTGATCCATGGAGCGGAGAAGATTATCAAGGGTTAATGTATTATTATCATGGGTAGCTAGCAGTTCTGTTATCTGTTGGGATACAGGTTTTGATATCACACTATAGTTATTCAGCATTGTGACCTCCAGCAATCTTCATCAGTCTATAGTTTAACACTTTGGATCGGATATCATCAACCTTTTTTTGCAGTTCGCAGAGAAATCGGTCACGATTGATTAGTAAATTCCCGTAGTTTAGTAATGATCTCCCGCGCACTTGGCGGACATCCAGGTACATTTTTTTGATATCCATTAGTACACCGTCCAACCCCAATCCCTTCAGCGATGTAGTTTTGGTAGCCTTGTCCAATGTGAATAGGACTAGGGATAGATTGATGCTTATCTCTAAGTCGTTGGAGGGCGTGAAACAAGCTACCTAGGCATGCAGAACAAGCTTGATCTTCATTGATAAACGGGCGTAAATGAGAAATGGTGGTCGATGTAGTTATAGGTTGGCCATATTCTTGGTTTAGGGCGATGATGTTACTGCTTAATTGCCCCACACCGAGTTTGTTAGCTAAGATGATGTAATCAATCTCTTCGGGAGCATAGCCTAAAAGCTCAGCACAATAGGCATCAATTGCTACAGGATCCTGACCGACAATAATACGATTCATTTGTACCGGTGTATCACCTTCCTCAAAGGTGAGATCACCGATAAGGCTGTCAACGACGATTAAGTTTTGGTTAATTGCTGTGTTTAACTGGGAAATAGGTCCGTGTAAACCTAGTCGATGGTACCTACGTTTTTCCTGATCAGGAATACAACCCTTCATGTTTTTAAGTGCACAGGTTAGTTTGGTTTGACAATGGGCTTTCAAGACAGGCACATTAATCAAGTAATCAACATTAAGAGGACTACTACATACCTCTAACTGATAGTCTTCTGTTTGGCATGAACGCACGCTATCATCCTTTAGATCGACTAGAGAAACATGATAACGTTTCGCTAACGCAGTATATCCACAGACTTGCCAAGCTCGCTTCGTTAAATCACCTAACCAAGAGCTCTCCATAATAGAAATCTGTTTACACCCATGATCCTGCAGGTATTCAATAATTCCTGCGACTACTTGTGGATCAGTGGTCGCTCCACTGTGGGATGGCTTGGCTAATACGAGATTAGGCTTTATGCCGATGCTCATAGTAGATTTGAGTTGTTTTGCTATATCCATGTGATCCAAGATATCCTTGACCATTTTAAGACCCTGATCGCCATATTTAACATAAATTTTGGTCATAAAAGCACCTCCCGTTGTTTGCTATTCATGCTTAAATTATAACATATATTTGCGGATAACCAAAAAGTGTGTTCTTATTATTTTTGCAGCAGTTTAAAACTAGCGCTTATTATTCCCAGAGCTAAAGCACAGGACATTCAGTGCCATTTGATAATAGATACGGGACGAAAATCCAAGGAGATAAATTAGTATGCATATCAAGGTTAAGTATCCACATTTGGCTCGCTTGTCTACCACTTTATATGGGAAAAAGCGAGATGTGAGGGGTAATTCGTGAGATACTCAAGTTTTTAGCAGGAATTTCTATTTAGACAGGGAAGGATCATATTATGAGTTAGAATGGAGGGATAAATTTGAAAAAACTTTTCATAGGAATACTACTTTCGGTTTTCTTAGCTGTTTGGTTCTTGCAACGATTAGAAGCCATCGGATTTGGTGTCCCTGAGTTGTTAGCGCGATCATGGCCAATCATTCCGTTGTGGATGGGTACTAATTATTTTAAAATGCAGAGTAATAGGAGCAAGAAGACTGGATTGGTACTCATTTTATTCAGTGGATTTTGGCTAATCCTTAATTTAGCGATTTTATTTACCCAAGATCAAACATTTGTCTATATTATTGCTGGAATGGCTTTTCTGTTTTTCTGGCCAGTCACCGTGATTATGCTCTTCTTTCATATCATTTTCAGCTTTATGCAAAAGGGAGAAATGGTGCTATCAAGTGTATTGC
>SKHL01000213.1 GCA_007116995.1 Limnochordia bacterium | reverse complement strand
TTTGTTTGTTGATTTCAAAGGTTATGTGGATGGCGAAGCGTTCTCCGGGGGAGCAGCTGAGGATCATCCATTAGAAATTGGATCTGGCGAATTTATTCCGGGATTTGAAGAACAATTAGTCGGCATGAATGTGGATGAAGAGAGAGATATTGTGGTTCAATTTCCTGCTGAATATGGGAATCAGAATTTAGCTAGCAAGGAAGCCACCTTTAAGGTCAAGATCAAGAGCCTAAAAGAGCAGATCTTCCCAGAGCTAGACGATGATTTTGCGAAGGATGTTAGCGAAAAAGAAACCTTTGCTGAATTAAGAGATGAGATTCGGGAAAACCTAGAAGATACTGCTACCCGCAGAACGCAAACCAAATTGGAGAATACATTAATAGAGAAGATTGTTGCAGGATCCACCATTGTTCTTCCACAAAGTATGATTAGTCGGCAAACGGAGCATCTCTTTGATGATTTTCGCAACCGATTAATGTACCAAGGAATGAGTCTAGAACAATATCTTGAGTATACATCCAGTACGGAAGAGGAGTTGCGGGACCAGATGATACCTGAAGCCCGGCAACAGCTAGAGCGAGACCTAGTTTTGGAACTGGTGGCCGAAAAGGAAGGAATTTCCGTATTAGAAGAAGAAATTAATAGCAAGATAGATGAGATGGTCGAGGGAAGTCAGCAACCGGATCAAGCTCGTGAGATGTATGAAAAACAGAAAGAAAGTTTGTCCACATCGCTGAAAATGGAGAAGACTTTAGCCTTTTTAGTTGACAGCGCTAATGTCAGCGTGGTTCTTCACAAGACCGATGCTAGCGAGGCTGACAGTCAAACTGATACGCAAGAATCTGAAGGTAGTGAGTAACAAGGTGTGGTTCAGTTATGTAGAAAATATCAGAAAGGTAGGGAGCTGTAGCTATGAGTACTCTAGTACCAATGGTTGTTGAACAAACCAACCGAGGAGAAAGGGCCTTTGATATCTATTCACGCCTGCTCAAAGAGAGAATTATTTTTATCAGCGGGCCGATTGATGATAATGTCGCCAATCTGATTGTAGCACAGATGCTATTTTTAGAGTCAGAAGACCCAGAAAAAGATATTTATCTCTATATTAATAGTCCTGGTGGTGTGGTATACTCAGGGCTAGCCATCTATGATACAATACAATACATCAAACCGGATGTTTCTACCATCTGTGTGGGAATGGCAGCGAGTATGGGTGCTTTGTTATTGACATCTGGAACCAAGGCGAAACGGTTTGCCTTGCCTAATTCCAGAATCATGATCCACCAACCTCTTGGTGGAACCCGGGGTCAGGCTAGTCAAATAGAAATTGAGGCTCGAGAGATTCTTCATCTTAAGGATGTGGGTAACAAAATCATCCATCATCATACCGGCCAACCTATTGAAAAGATTAAACAAGACACGGATCGAGATTACTATATGTCCGCAGAGGAAGCTGTAGAATACGGTTTAATTGATGGAGTTATGACACAAGTGCGGGATACTAAGAACTCCTAGAGAGGTGATAGAATGTTTAAATTTGGCGATGAAAAAGGGCAGTTAAAGTGTTCCTTTTGTGGGAAAATGCAGGAACAAGTAAAGAAGCTCATCGCCGGCCCAGGGGTATATATCTGTGATGAGTGCATCGAGCTATGCAATGAGATAATCGAAGAGGAATTCACAGAAGAACAGGATGTTGAATTGGGTAGTATCCCGAAGCCTAAGGAAATACGGGATATTCTTGATGAATATGTGATTGGTCAAGATGATGCCAAGAAATCCTTATCTGTAGCAGTATATAACCATTACAAGCGAATTAATACAGAGATTAAAATGGATGACGTTGAGTTACAAAAAAGCAACATTTTACTATTAGGCCCCACCGGAAGCGGGAAAACCTTACTAGCCCAGACGTTAGCAAGAATTCTAAATGTACCCTTTGCTATAGCAGATGCCACTAGTCTAACCGAGGCTGGATACGTGGGTGAGGATGTAGAGAATATCTTGCTTAAGCTCATACAGGCTGCCGATTATGATGTAGAGAAGGCAGAACGTGGGATTATTTACATTGACGAGATTGATAAGATTGCTCGTAAGTCTGAGAATCCCTCGATTACTCGGGATGTTTCTGGTGAAGGTGTGCAACAAGCTTTGTTGAAGGTTCTAGAGGGTACTATTGCTAGTGTGCCTCCACAAGGTGGTCGCAAGCATCCACACCAAGAGTTTATCCAGATTGACACCACCAATGTTCTCTTTATTTGTGGAGGGGCGTTTGATGGGTTAGAGAAACTGATTGAGCGTCGTGTTGGTCAAAAAACGATTGGATTTGGTGCCGAGATTAAACGGAAAGAAGAGAAAAAGATCGGTGACATACTCCGTAAAATTATGCCCGAAGATTTACTGCGATTTGGGCTTATACCCGAGTTTATTGGTCGTGTGCCTGTCGTGGTATCCCTTGATGCTTTAGATAACGATGCCTTGGTTCAAATTCTAACCGAACCAAAGAATGCTTTGGTTAAACAATTCCAGAAGCTACTGTATATGGATGGAGTGGAATTAGAATTTCAGAGAGAAGCCTTAGATCTGATAGCATCAAAAGCTCTGGATCAGAAAACGGGTGCTAGGGGTCTTCGATCCATTCTAGAGAAGGTCATGAAAGACATTATGTACACTATACCGTCTGAAAATGACATTAAGCGATGTGTGGTTACCAAGGAAGCTGTTGACCTCCAAGAGGACCCTCGTTTGATTCGAGTAGATGCAAAACCCAAAGAAGAGACAGCATAAGTAAAAAGTGGTAAGGCAGGGGCAATCCTGCCTTATTTTTTTGCGCTACTAGGATATACTAATAGTTGTAAGTAATAGGGGAGGAAGGTGAAGGCCGACTTGATGGGGATATTTGGGCTAATCAACCTATTTTTTGCCATAGTCATTGGCTTATATTTCTGGAACCTGCTTCGACAACAACAGGGTAACAAGTCTGCAGTAGATAAAGAGTCCCGCAAGGAATTGGAAAAATTGCATAAATTAAAAGCGATTTCTCTGACAGAACCACTATCTGAAAAAACTCGCCCAAGTTTGTTGTCTGAAATTATAGGGCAGGATGATGGTTTAAAAGCACTAAGAGCTGCTCTGT
This sequence comes from Limnochordia bacterium, assembly GCA_007116995.1. Classification (GTDB taxonomy): domain Bacteria; phylum Bacillota; class Limnochordia; order Darwinibacteriales; family DTU012; genus CSBR16-202. The sequence continues at coordinate 11,240 of SKHL01000213.1, read as the reverse complement.
GTGGCCCTAATCCACAGCATGTAATTGTATATGGGCCCCCAGGGGTAGGAAAGACGGCCGCTGCACGCGTGGTATTAGAAGAGGCTAAAAAAAACGGGCTGTCGCCATTTCAATCTGACGCTAAGTTTGTCGAAGTTGATGCCACCACAGCCAGGTTTGATGATCGTGGTATAGCAGACCCTCTGATGGGCTCGGTCCATGATCCTATTTATCAAGGAGCAGGCCCTCTTGGGATTGCGGGCATTCCTCAACCTAAACCTGGTGCAGTAACAAAGGCTCATGGTGGATTATTGTTTATTGACGAGATCGGAGAACTGCATCCCATTCAGATGAATAAATTGCTTAAGGTGTTAGAGGACCGCAATGTATTTTTGGAAAGTGCGTATTACTCGTCTGAAGATACGAATATCCCTCAGCATATTCATGAGATTTTTCAGAAGGGGTTACCAGCAGATTTTCGGTTAGTTGGAGCAACCACTAGAATGGCTAGTGATCTACCGCCAGCTATTCGGTCACGGTGCTTGGAGATTTTCTTTCGAGCGTTAACACCACTTGAAATAAGTACTATTGCTAAGAATGCAGCCGATAAAATTCAGTTTCAACTAGGCGAAGGAGCGATAGATGAGCTAAGCCGCTTTGCCAATAATGGGCGAGATGCCGTTAACATTATTCAGATCGCCAGTGGTATCGCCCAAGCGGAGAATCGTGACATGATTGGGAAGCAAGACATAGAGTGGGTTGTAAATAGTGGACAATATAGCCCACGACCTGAGCGTAAGATCCCTGTTCAACCCGAAGTGGGAATTGTCAACGGTCTAGCCGTTTATGGTCCGAATATGGGAATGTTAATTGAGGTTGAAGCAACAGCCATCCCCACTGATCGTGGAAAAGGAGCGCTAAATATTACAGGTATTATGGATGAAGAGGAAACCGGTGGACATGGTCGAACTATGCGACGAAAATCTATGGCTAGATCTTCTGTTGAAAATGTATTAACTGTGCTTAAGAGTAACTTAGGCTTGCGTCCCCAGGACTACGATGTACATGTGAACTTTCCTGGTGGAATTCCTATCGATGGACCATCAGCGGGTGTAACTATGGTGACGGCGATTTACTCTGCTGTTACTAAAACAATCGTACGAAATGATATTGCCATGACAGGTGAAGTATCCATCCATGGTACGGTAAAACCGGTCGGTGGTGTAGTAGCCAAAGTAGAGGCGGCTAAACTAGCTGGCGTGAAGCGGATCTTCATTCCCAAGGATAACTATCAAGATATTTTTAGATCTGAAGAGGTAATGGAAATCGTACCAATAACCCATATTAATGAAGTGATTGAGGGAGCACTAATCCTCGAGTCAGAGCAGATTGGGCGGAAGTCAGATAATTCAGTAGATACGGAGTTGCTGTCAGCTACATCAACCCCGATACCCTCAGGGGCTAGTGTGGTGCAGATTCCTTAGGACACACCGAAAAAGGTAGTGGCTAGGATACCCTTGATTAAGTTGCTCTCCTATGGTATTCTTGTAGAATGTGTTATACTGTAAAAAGACGGTAGTGTAAATTATTGGGGGTGGTGCAGATGACAGAGAAAAAGTCAATTCAAGAGATATATCCTTTACTGGCTTTGCGTGGAATGATCATATTTCCATATATGGTTACCCCATTAGAGGTCGGTAGAGAACGATCGATTCTCGCACTTGAGCAAGCAATGGCTCATGATAAAAAGATAGTATTAGCATCCCAGGTCGAAGCAAGTATTGTCGAACCCCAACCAGAAGATATTCATACATTCGGCACCCTATGTGAAGTTAAGCAGCTATTAAAACTACCGGAAGGTCAAATCCGGGTTTTAGTTGAGGGTTTAAATCGCGTTGAAATTAAACGCTTTATTGATAATGATGATTATCTTGAGGTTGGCATAATATCTATGGAGAATGGGTATGAGGATGATCTAGAGGTTAAGGCCTTACGTCGCAGTGTTTTGGAGCGGTTTGAGAAGTATGTAAAAATCGGCAAAAAGATTCCAGCCGAGGTGTTAGGGTCTGTAAGCAGCATTGATGATCCAGATAGATTTTCACACACGGTGGCCGGCCAACTCCAGATGCCTGTAGAAGAGCGTCAACCATTACTAGAAGTGCACAGTGTTAAAGAACGTTTAGAACAGATTTTGCGCTTATTAGTTAAGGAACTGGACTTATTAGAATTAGAGAAGAAAATTCAACAACGGGTTCGTAAGCAGATGGAACGTACCCAACGAGATTTCTATCTTCGAGAACAGATTAAAGCGATTCAAACAGAACTTGGTGAGCGGGATGATCGCATAACTGAGGTTGAGGATTATAAGAAGAAACTGAAGACGGCTAAGTTACCAAAAGAGGCGAAAACCAAAGTTATTCACGAGCTACACAGGTTTGAACGAATGCCACCGATGGCTACTGAAGCTGTGGTTGTTCGTAGTTATCTTGATTGGATGCTTGGGTTGCCTTGGCGTAAGACAACCAAAGATCGCTTGGACATTCATGCAGCGCAGACTGTGTTAGAAGCAGATCATTACGGGCTTGAAAAGGTGAAAGAACGCATTCTAGAATATCTAGCTGTTCGTCAATTGGCCAAACATTTAAAGGGTCCTATCCTTTGTCTAGTGGGACCACCTGGTGTGGGGAAGACATCTTTAGCACGTTCTGTCGCTGTAGCTTTACAACGGAAATTTGCCCGACTATCTCTTGGTGGTATTCGTGATGAGGCAGAAATTCGTGGCCATCGCCGGACGTATGTAGGGGCCTTACCTGGCCGGATAATTCAATCTCTCAAAACAGCAGGAAGTAGTAATCCGGTTATATTATTAGATGAAGTGGATAAGCTTACCTCAGATTTTCGTGGGGATCCCACATCAGCGCTGTTAGAAGTGTTAGATCCAGAGCAAAATAATACCTTTAGCGATCATTATTTAGAGGTTCCCTATGATCTCTCCCAGGTTCTGTTCTTAACAACAGCGAATGTTTTGCATGCGATACCTAGTCCATTACGGGATCGGATGGAAATTATTGAAATACCTGGCTATACAGAGCATGAAAAGTTAGAAATTGGTAAACGTCATCTCTGGAACAAGCAACTATCTGCTCATGGATTAACAGCGGAGCAAGTAAGTATATCGGATAATACCTATTTTAGAATTATTAATGACTACACAAGAGAGGCAGGTGTTCGGACCCTAGAGCGTCAATTAGCTGCTATTTGTCGTAAAGTAGCCACCGAGGTTGTCAAGGGAACCCATACACCGATCCGTATTAGTGTAACCACGCTGAACAAATATCTAGGAGCACCCAGGTATCAACATCAAGTAGCTGAGAAAGAGGATAGGGTTGGTGTAGCCACCGGGTTAGCCTATACGTCTTTTGGAGGTGAGATCCTCTCTATCGAAGTTACAATCATTAAAGGAAAGGGGAAACTGACGCTCACAGGTAAACTAGGTGATGTCATGCAGGAATCGGCTCAAGCTGCTATGAGTTATGTTCGTTCTCGTGTAGGGCATCTAGGTATTGATCCTGAATTTCATGAGAAATATGACATTCATATCCACATTCCAGAAGGGGCTATACCGAAGGACGGACCATCAGCCGGAATTACCATAGCTACCGGGTTGACCAGTGCCTTGTCAGGACGCCCGATTCGTAAGGATATTGCAATGACAGGGGAGATAACCTTGCGGGGGCGAGTTTTACCTATTGGTGGCGTAAAAGAGAAGTTATTAGCTGCTCATCGAGCAGGGATTACCCACATTCTATTACCAACCAGGAATGAAAAAGATTTAGAGGATATCCCGGATAGCATCCGACGCAAGTTGCGCATTGATTTTGTGGATCATATGGACACTGTGCTTGGCTGGGCATTGATACCAACACCAGTCAAAGACCAAGATGACAAGGGTCTATATATTCCCACTGACGAAGTTACTAATGGCAGTCACTCCTGGATGGAGGAGCATTAAATGGGGTTAAATTTACACGATAGTGAGTTTCTACTAAGTGCCGTTAAAACCAAGCACTACCCGAATCACATTCTGCCAGAGATAGCTCTAGTCGGTCGGTCTAATGTGGGTAAGTCCTCGTTAATTAATGCTCTTTTAAATAGACGGAATTTTGCCCGAGTATCAGGACAACCGGGACGAACTCAAACCATTAATTTCTATCGGGTAGACAGTATTGGAATCGTAGATTTACCTGGATATGGCTTTGCGAGAGTCCCTGAATCTGTTCGTCAACAGTGGAGACCGATGATCGAAGATTATCTTACGAAACGTAACAATCTAGTGGGGATTCTTCAATTAATCGATATTCGTCACAAACCTACAGCGGATGATCAAATGATGGCAAAATGGTTATTAGAGACGGGAATACCTGCCTTCGTTATCGCAACGAAAGCAGATAAGGTAAGTCGTGGGCAATATAAACCAAGGCTAGAGCAAACTATGAGTACTCTCAAGCTACCAGCTATGGTTTTTTCAGCCCAAACTAAAATAGGAAAAGATCAGTTGTTAGGCATAATTAACGAATTCATTGAAACCGGCAGATAAGACTGCCGATTTTCGATATTTGTCGATTATTGTGTACGAATTACACCAATTTGTTGTATTTTTAAAGAAGGAGTTTCGGGGTACTGGTTCGAATTATCTATTTAAAGTATTTTAAAAAAATTTGGGTAAGCTGAAAGAAAGGAAAGCTATCTTGATGGATAAAAGTCGAGCTGTGTTACCTTATGTTGCTGTTCTTACGGTTTTGGCCACTTGGGGTCTGTATCGCTATACCTCTGGGTTATTTGCAGAAGTACCTCCAATCCAGTTTCTAGTTATCCTACTCTTTCTGCTTTATTTTCAGATGCGATCCATTCAGTTTGCAGATAATACTAGCTATTCACTGGGTGTGGCCGTTATTCTTCCAGTTTTATTTAACTATGGGATACAGTACGCCATGTGGCTCTCCATTTTGGCTAGTGCTGTCGATGGCATGGTCAAGAAAAAGAAATGGAATCGAACGCTTTTTAACTGTGCACAACTGACGTTAGCTGCTATAGGGGCTGGCAAGTTATTCATACATTTTCATGGAGAGGTAGGGCCCTTACAGATTTCCACAAGTTTTGGGGCCATGATTTTTGCGTCTTTAGCCTATGTTGGCATTAATTATTTATTAGTAACGTACCTTATGTCACTTCATTCAAACAAGCCCTATTTTGTGGTAGTGAAGGAAATTCCCAGTAATAGCTGGATTACTTTCTTTATTCTCAGTTATATGGGAATGGTGTGCGCTTTTTTCATTGCTGCCTGGCCAGATCAAGGATTTTTAGTCTTTAGCCTTTTATTAATGGGAATTGGTGAACTATGGCAATTTGGTATTCGCATGAATGCAGAGCAAGATTTACGGTTACAGATGGAAAAGGAGCTTGTTTTAGATCCCAAAACCCAAGTATATAATTATCGCTATATCCGGGAATGGCTAAATACAGACATAGTAGATGAAACATCGATTTTGTTTATTGACTTAGATAACTTTAAGGAGTTTAATGATCAGTATGGGCATGAAAGTGGAGACCAAGCCTTAAGAAATGTGGCCAAATCCATAGTGACTACAGTGCGGAACGAGGATAAGGTAATCCGATTCGGTGGAGAGGAGTTTGTCGTTATTCTCAATGGATTATCACGAGCCCTAGCCCTACAGGTAGCTACGCGGATTCAATCGGCTGTGGCCACTAACCCAGAAGCATCGATGAAGTATCCTGTCACTGTGTCCATTGGTGTGGCTTCATACGGAGAAGATGCTCAGGATAAACAGGAACTGTTACGGATAGCAGATTTTGCTATGTACCAGGCTAAAAAGCGGGGTAAAAACTGTATCTTTTATTTTCATCTGGATCAGGCTCTCTAGGATACCAACCTGCTCTAATTCGTGTTAGAGTGGTTCTTTTTGGATACACTAGAGCAAAAAGCCGGTGATGTTTTCTATGTTAGCCTGGAATACAGATGATTGGCAGATAGATCTTACAGATGCGCTCACAATGAATCGCCACTGGACGGGGAATGGATCGGTAGCTGATTATATTCCTGAATTGAGATGGGGCGATCCCAACCAACTCGGAATTGTAGTAACAAGCAACTACGGTTCAATTAAAGCAGGGGACTGTGGTATGGAGTTTACATTACAAAGCATTGTAAAAATACTTACGTTGATGCTAGCCCTAGAAGATCAGGGAGAGGAGAAGGTATTCTCTCATGTAGGGTCTGAGCCCACGGGTGATCCTTTTAATTCGATTATTAAGCTAGAGACCACGAGTCCACGAAAACCATTAAATCCTATGATTAACGCTGGCGCTATCGCAGTTTGCTCCTTACTTAGTGGTCAAGGAGTGGAAGGGAAAATGAGTCGGATCACGTCGTTCATCAGTACCATCATTAATCGAGAAGTAGGCTACAGTCATGCAGTTCACACCTCTGAGAAGGAAACGGGTGATCGCAATCGAGCCCTAGCCTATTTTATGAAGGATGTGGGAGTACTTATCGGAGATGTGGATGAAGTACTAGATCTTTATTTTCGTTGTTGTTCCATTGAACTAACTTGTTCGGAACTAGCCCGGATTGGATATTTCCTGGCCATGAAGGGACGCCTAGAGGACGGATGCCAATTAGTTTCCAAAGCAACGGTACGACTTGTCACCACCTTTATGGTAACCTGTGGCATGTACAACGCATCAGGTGAATTCGCCATACATGTAGGTATCCCTGCAAAAAGCGGAGTCTCCGGCGGCATTTTAGCTGTGGTTCCAGATACTCTAGGGATAGGCATATATGGACCATCTTTGGACGATAAGGGAAATAGCATCGGTGGTGTTAAACTATTGCAGGACTTATCGAAGCGATGGGATCTCAGTATTTTTTAACCGTAGTGGACTATATGTCTTTTAGGATAGGCAGGAGTGGTACCAATTCTGGAATAAGATGCCTTCACGCGCAACTTGTTGTTTTTGTGTTCCTTTGATATACTAAGTTTGGAGGTGTGTCACAAATGCAACGACTATTACTAGTAGGAGTAGTTTTAGCACTTATATTTGGGTTTTCCGACTCTTCGGTCCTGTATACAAGCAATATTGTCACGCAGGATTGGCAATGGTCTAAGGATCATAATAAGATAGAGTTGATTACTGGATTGGATCAGCAGCAATGGTTAGAGGAGATTGAATCATTACCACCTAGCATATTGGAATCTTTGCCAGAGATCGACTTTCAACGGGAAATCCCACTTTTAGTGACCTTAGGTAAACAACCAACAGGTGGTTATAGTATTAACATTGATCAAGTGGTTAAAGATAGTTCTGGTTTAGTCATCACGATTAGCCGTCGCAGTCCTGGTGCAGATGACTTTGTATCCATGGCACTGACCTATCCTTATGATTTTGTTACTATAGCACGCAAAGGAATTAAAGAAACTGTTACTGTCATCGATAGGGAGGGTAATATTTTGCCCTAGTCAAGCAGGGATTTCCTAGCGGGACTGCGAATAGTAATAGGGCATTCTCGCAAGGAGGTTACTATATGTGCAATCAATATAGTCAATTATGGCAGAAAATAACAACCTTTTATAATCAGAAGCAATGGTTAGAGGTATCAGCTGAAGCGCTAGAGCAATTTCTCGGGCAACCTATTAATGATCAAAGTTTGGTAGAACAAAAAACCATTTTTAAGTTCTACGAGTGGTTTGTCTGGGACTATCGAATGAATGGAAAGAAAAATGAAAGGCAAGTATTTGATTACTTTCTGGACAATATATCATCTTCATTAACCCCGGAGGAGCAGACGATCCTTCGTGATTGGAGAGGTGCTTGGCTAAGCTTATACCAAATTACTAAGATCCGAGAGAATGAAGCCGATATGATTAATGCACTAACGGGCGACCGGTTTACCTCGATTTGTTGGGATGAGTCCTTACAAGTAGGGGACATTTTTTTGGGGCGTTGGGTGTCTATCCAAGACGAACTAAGCAGGCCCACTCCTTCCATAGTCCAAGTACCCCGTGATACCTATACCTATCTACAAAAACGAATAGAGTATGCATATACTAGGTATTGTGGATCAATAAGCAACTTTTGTCGTGATAATGGGTGTTTTTTCGAGCAATGGATGACAGAAATTAATCTGATAGTGCAGAAAAACACGCTGGTTTATGAGGTGCTAGATTTCAGAACGGCCATCCGGTGCCTTAAGCATATGAGAGAGTTCACGTTAGAGGATGAGCAAGTTTTAAGTTTGTTTGGGCCACTAGCCTTTCAGTTCAAAGCAAATACAGGGAAAGCCAATCTAATCCTAGATCAAGATGAGCTGGTTTTTAGTACCAATAGCAGTCAAATTGCAGAACAAGGCAAGCGAGTGTTCACATATTCTTTTGCTTCTTGTTTGCAGTTGCTCGAGGAGCGGTTAGAAGATCAGGGGGAGTTCGCACTATCCAATGAAGAGGTAGCATTTTCGTTTACATGGCGTCGCTCGATTGATCTTGAGGTAGCTCAACTTTTAGCTAGTAAGCTCGCTGGTCGCAGAATGGGGCAACTATCTAGTGCGATTAAGCTATGGTATGACTTCTGCACTAAATACCAACCCTCTTATCGTAAAGCGGCCACATGGGCTGCTGCAGTAGACTATGCCATTCTAGAGATAGACGCACATCCAGTGGACAAGGTTGGGCTCCAGCAAAAGTATAACGTCTCTAGAAGCAGTTTAATCAATAAGTATAAAGAGTTAAAAGCGAGTCTCCAATTAGTAATCGGTGATTTGAGGTATTCAACATTGATGGATTAGAACTCTTCTGCCATCGGATCAGATTGATAACGTTGACGAAATAATAAGGTAAATGGCAGGGAAATTCATCTTAATGTCGAAATGATGCTGTGACTAGTTTGTGGGATCTTTGTTAAACCTCTATGTTCTAGGTGAGAAACAGAGGAGGGCTAACAATAACTAGACGTATTGGTGGAAGTGATCGGCCTAATATTTCTAGGGCCATTAAGTATGGAGAATATAGGGATGAAGGCTCAGCCATTCTTGAAGAAAAGCTAGTTGGGTATTATGCAGCCAATCCAGCTGTGGCGTTACGTGATTCCTGTACGGTCTATGGGGAAAGTGAGCTAGGGGTAGCGGAGGTTGCACCAGTTATTGGAGCTAGCATTAAGCAATACCAAGAGATAGCCAGTAATTTTCTCAAAGGAATTCATAGTGAGATACCTAAGCAACTGATAACCCTATCGGATCCAAACGAGGCATATATTATGCAGTATTTACCAAGCAGGGTGCTAGGTATTCTAGAGCGATTGTTGGATCAGGATATTTTATTACCGAAGCGGCAACGGTTCATATCAAGTCTTTGGGAGGATTTAAAACTATTGCGGTTTCTGCAACTGGTTTCGGAACGAGAAACCGGCGATTTGCTTCATTATAGTCTTAATCTAAGCAGGATAAAGTGGTTTCGTTAGCGATGGGGCACCTATGGTGCCCCTTTCACCTGCCTTTTTTGACGTACACACTTTTTCTGGATATAATAGTCAGGTGGAAGTTAGACTACGTTAGTAGAATGAGAATTGGCAGCATATTTTGGCTTCTTGAAAAAACTAGCATAACGTAGAAAGGATGATTGATACGATGCAAACAAGAAAATTACCTGAACGACACGAAATCTCTGAAAAGTATAAGTGGAAACTATCGAACATTTACACCACCGCAGACGCCTGGGAAACGGATTTAAAAAAAGTAAAGGAACTGCTTCCACGGTTACAGGGGTTTCGTGGCAAGCTAAACACAGCGGAAAAGTTACTAGAGTGTCTACGTCTGCAGGATGATATTGGCATGCTGCTAGCCAAGGTCGCTGCATATGCCCTGATGGGAAAGGATCAAAATAATGCTGACGATACCTTTCAAGGTATGGCAGAACGGGCCATGAATGTTAGTGTTACAGTTTCAAGCAGTGCGGCATTTATAGAGCCGGAAATTCTAACATTGTCTTCAGAGAAAGTAAACCAATGGATCATGGGGACAGAGGGGCTAAAAGTTTACAACCATTACTTGGAGAATATTATTCGCACTAAGCCACATAGCTTACCCACAGAGCAAGAGGAATTGTTCGCAAATGCTAGTGAGATGGCCCAAGCACCAAGCAATATCTGTCGGATGTTTAATAATGCAGATCTAAAGTTTCCCTGCATCGAAGATGAACATGGGAATGAAGTAGAGCTAACGCATGGGCGTTATATTCATTTTATGGAGAACCAGAATCGAGAGGTGCGGAAAGCTGCTTTTACAGCAATGTATTCGACATATACGGACTGGAAAAATACACTCGCATCAACATATACATCGGCAGTAAAGAAGTCTCTCTTTTATGCAAAAGCCCGTAAGTATGATTCCTCATTGGCCGCAGCACTCGATGCAGATAATGTGCAACCAGAAGTGTATCAAAACTTAATTAAGACAGTCCACGATCACTTGCCGACTTTCTATCGCTATATGAAGCTACGTAAACGGTTGCTGCAACTAGATGATGTACATATGTATGACATTTATGTCCCTATGGTTGCTGATGTAGATATGAAAATAGACTATACTCAGGCTATGAATATGGTCAAGACTGGATTAGAACCACTTGGTAGCGAATACCTTAGGGATTTATCTCAAGGGTTTAAACAGGGCTGGATTGATTGGTTTGAAAACAAGGGAAAGACTAGTGGCGCTTACTCCTGGGGGGCTTATGGGGTGCATCCCTATGTTCTAATGAACTATCAAGATAACATCGATAATATGTTTACGCTAGCCCATGAAATGGGGCATGCGATGCATTCTTTTTACTCGGATAAACATCAAGAATATGCAAATTCAGGGTATACCATTTTTGTCGCTGAAGTTGCGTCGACACTAAATGAGGCCTTAGTGATGGCAGACTTATTGAAGAAAACGAACACTGTGCGAGAGAAGATGTATTTATTAAACCATTACTTGGAGCAGTTTCGGGGCACTGTCTTTCGCCAGACCATGTTCGCTGAATATGAAATGCTAGTGCACAAAAAAATGGGTGAAGGCGAACCTATGACTGCTGAAGGTCTAAGTAAGTTATATAGTGAGCTAAACAAAACGTATTATGGTCCTGAGGTTGTGGCTGATGATCACATTGCTGTGGAATGGGCTCGAATTCCTCACGTTTATCGGCTGTTCT
>SKHL01000161.1 GCA_007116995.1 Limnochordia bacterium | reverse complement strand
GCTAATACAACATTGAGTAAGGTTTGGGAATGTCGAGACGCTGTAGCGAATGGAGCTGATGAACTAGATATGGTCATACCCATTGGGTGTTTGAAGAGTGGGAATTACGTCAGTGTTTATCGTGATATTCAAAGCGTAGTTGATGCGGCCAAAGGACGAGTGGTTAAGGTTATTTTGGAAACTGCATTATTAACGAAGGAAGAACTAGGCCGAGCCTGCTTATTAGCCAAGATCGCCAGTGCTCACTTTGTTAAAACTTCAACAGGTTTTGCTGGTGGTGGCGCCATTGTCGAAGATATAGAGCTAATGCGAGTCTTTGTTGGATCAGAGATGGGAGTGAAAGCAGCAGGGGGCATTCGCGACCGAAATACAGCCCTAACCATGCTGCATGCTGGAGCCAACCGGATTGGAACAAGTGCAGGAGTGACCATTGTCCAAGGAATCGAGGGAGACAGAAATGCTTACTAAGCACAAAGCCATTGTTATTGTGTTAGTGTTAGGTTTATTACTAGCCCAGACCATAACAGTCCAAGCACAGCTAGTAGAGGAAGCATCCATGGAGATTTCGCCATTTATTACCTACGATCAGGTACAGGCAGCCATGACTTGGCAGGTTATTTCTGATGAGTATGAGGAGGTCCTAGCAGGAACCTTTCAAGCGTATTTTCCCAATACGTTTGTTTTTACTCATGTCGATGAAGATAATTATACCCAGCGATTCATTGGATATCAGGGGGTAACGGCTATTCATAGTCAAGGCGGACAGGTCCAATATGACTACAACCAATCCCAACTTTTCCGAGTATATGAAGAACTATTTGTTCCTTTAGCCTATATGTTAGACATTCCAGGGGATAGGATGGAAAACACAACACTAGTAGGGCGAACTATTCATCGCTATAGGACAGATACCACACCATATTTAATTTATTGGTTGGATGCAGAAACTGGACTGCCTCTCCGTGTAGAAGTAGAAGGCGGTACCGAGTATTTACAATTACGCAAGTACACCATAAATCCAGAGCGAGATGGGTTAATAGAGTCCGTTTCCTTGGGAATTCAGACGGATCATTGGGAAGGCTTAATTCAGATAGATTTAATCGATGATCATTGGTTTCCAAGTGAGATTCATGTAGGGGATGAGCAGGCTGAAATAAGGCTAGAGTTTACTAATTGGGAATTGATTGATGAACCACTGGAGTTTGATACACTTCGTTTATTAGCCGATAGCATCAAAGAAGGGCGAAAGGCCTATTCTGAGCAGGACTATGAAGTAGCCATTGACCAATTCCGACAAGCACTACGGATTGATCCCTATTATAGCTTAGGCTATTTCTACTTAGCCTATGGATATGGTATACTCGAGAACTATCTAGGAGCCGTAGAGAGTTATCAGCAGTGGCTGATGTTAGAACCAAAGAACCCGCTAGCCCTCAATAATTTAGCCTATACCTATATGCTCGCTGAGGTCCATCTTGATGATGCCATCGCAATGGCGAAAGAAGCAGTCGCCCTAGATCGACAAGGTGCTTATCTCGACACCTTAGGGTATGGGTATTACTTAAGGAAAGAGTACGATAAGGCCATACCCATTTTGCTTGAGGCCGCAGAAGAATTGACCGAATCTGCCTTAATAGAAGTTTATCAACATCTTGTTCTTGTCTATGAAGCACTAGATGAAGGGGAGCAAGTAGAATTCTACCAACAAATTATTGCGCGACTTTTAAGTGGAGACTAACATGGCCGAACATTACTATACCAATAACCCGCAATCTAAACAGGAAATTCGGGAGTTTTCTGTAGAATTGAGAGGGAAAATCTATTATTTTAAGACTAATGCAGGAGTGTTTTCAAAAAGCGAATTGGATGAGGGTAGTAAGCTATTAATTTCAGTGTTGCCGGTACAATGCGGAGATATTGTGCTCGATGTTGGTTGCGGATATGGCCCTTTAGGAATTGTAGCCGCTGATATGGTAGGTTCTTTAGGGCGGGTTGATATGGTAGATATCAATCAACGAGCTGTGCAACTGAGTCAGGAAAATATCGTGTTGAATCAGATAAAGAATGCCCAGGTAAAATGGAGTGAAGGGTTTACCCAAGTAGATGCAACCTATGATTGGGTGATTACCAATCCGCCGATTCGCGTCGGAAAAAAAGTTATTTATCAGATGGTGGAGGACGCCTCTACTCACTTAAGGCCCGGAGGCGGTTTAGTGATGGTTATCCGTACAAAACAAGGGGCAAAAAGTATGGCTAACCATATTCAGCACCTATTTGGCAATGTGGAAACGATTACCAAAAACAAGGGCTATCGCATCCTTCAGGGCATGAGATAACACGGATGATAAAAACCTCCTATCCAGAATAGATTTAAGAGGATAGGGGGTTAGTTATATGTGGGTATGGTTCATTAAGCTGATCCCTTCCCATCCAAGAGAAATTGCGGAGGCGATTTGTGATACTATAGTTCGTTATTTCGTTGGGCAAAGCCCATTACAGCTATTGCTCTGATTTGGAGGAAGATATGTGGCCAAGTTTACAGATTGACTTAGAAAAAATTCAACACAATACTAAGATGATAAACGCAAGAGTACAGGAGTCGGGGGGCTACTTAGTTGGAGTTACTAAAGTAACAGGAGGCGATCCTTTCGTAGCAAAAGCCATGATTGCGGGAGGAGTCCATGCTCTAGGTGAGTCTAGAATGGCTAATATCCATCGCTTACGATTAAGTGGTATTACCACTCCGATCTTATTAATGCGCTCTCCTATATTACGCGAAGTGGAGCAGGTGGTGGCAGAAGTAGATATCAGTCTAAACTCGGAGCAGAAAGTACTTCATGCTCTAGCGAGGGCCGCTTTGCAACAAGAAACCACCCATGAAGTGATTCTGATGACCGATCTAGGTGATGGACGAGAAGGTGTGAGTCCGGATCTTCTTCCACAGCTTGTCTCATACGCTCGCGGGTTAGAGGGCCTTGTTGTTAGAGGTATCGGTGTCAATCTCGCTTGCTTTTCTGGGGTGATCCCTAAGATTGTTCATATGCAGCAATTGCAAGCCTTGGCAGCCCAGTGCGATTTGAGAGATAATGCCTATCTATCAGGGGGCAATAGTAGTGCTCTACCCTTGTTATTTTCAACTGAACCATCAGCACTAGCAAGGATAAATCATTGGCGGATTGGGGAGAGCATTCTTTTTGGCTGGGATATACTCACCCAAGCAGCATTGCCCAGTTGTCAACAGCATGTCTGTCAGCTAACAGCTGAAATAATTGAGGTACAGACAAAACTTTCTCCATCGGGGAGGATGGAGAAAAGAGCTATTGTTGCTTTGGGAACCCAAGAAATCGGCACAGGTCAGGTTTACCCTCTAAACCCGGGGCTCGCTGTGGTAGGAGCAAGCAGTGATCACCTAATCTTGCGAGTCAGACATGAAACAACAATTACTGTAGGAAACCGAGTAGAGTTTACCTTGGATTACTCAAGTCTGATGGCGGTTGCGACTTGTCCCTATGTAAGGATAGAATATCGGACTGAAGTGGACTAGCTTTTGATTATAGCAGATAAAAATTAACGTTCCTTTGATTGCGTAGCAGTGTTATTTATGTTATGATTATGTGGAAAAATGTCCGGAAATAGGATATCTAGCCAGAATATAGGTATCTCTTATTATGAATGGAGGTTATTATGGTGGAAGCCATTTGGCAACAACGGGTGGAAAATGCAGTCACACAAAGCATAGAGGGCAATATATTTGCGGGATTTAATACAAATGTGGATGTGGTTGTGCATCTAGACAATAAAAACATTCAGTCTCTCTTAGCCGACGAAGAAATCAATATGGCAACAGTCAATGCTGTTGATGTGGCGGAAGTGGATATCATCCGTACAAAAGCAGATTTTGTGGCTGTTATTAAGGATTGTTTAGGGAAAGGGAAATCATTTTACATAGTATTAGAAGATATATCCCTGTTAGATTGGTTAGACCAACGTTTTGAAACAAAAAAAGAACTCATGGGTGGACAAGCTGGGATTATTGCCAATCAAATGG
>SKHL01000277.1 GCA_007116995.1 Limnochordia bacterium | reverse complement strand
ATAATTTTCAAGCATTCTTTGCTTCTTTGCCAGATTGTTGTAAATGATGATAAAGATGCACGTTGGTTTGCAGGATTCCATAGAAATTTGTAGAAAGTGTTAGAATTAGAAAATATTGTTAAGAAAGGCAGGCTATGTTATGTTCAAAGTTGCTGACTTTGTCGGGAAAGGTCTTGATGGCACTTCGTTACGCCACACGGTTTTAAGTAATAACCTGGCTAATGTAAACACACCCCTATTTCGCCGATCTGATGTAGATTTTTCTGCCTTTATGGCACAAGAGAGCATAAAGTCTCATTTATCTTTATACAAAACGCACAATAATCACTTATATAGATCCTCAGATAGCTCGAGCCGATTTGGCGTTTACCAAGATAATTCATCAGTTATGCGAAATGACGGCAATAATGTTGACGCTGAACGAGAAATGGTGATGTTAATGGAAAACCAACTACACTACCAAGCTATGGCCGATGTGCTAAGTCGGAATTTGAGCTTACTCCGATCAGTCATCGCAGAAGGGAGACGGTAGGTCATGACAATGTTTCAAGCCTTTCGCACTAGTGCCTCTGGATTAACTGCCGAACGATTACGGATGGATACGATCGCCAATAATCTAGCTAATGCAAATACCACGAGGACTGAAGCAGGAGGTCCGTACCAAAGACAAACGGTGATTTTTACTCCCATGGAACGCAGTAATAAATTAAATCGCAAAGCCATAGGACACGGAGTTAAAGTTGTAGGAGTCGTGGCTGATAATTCTCCGCCTCGACTGGTTTTCGATCCACAGCACCCTGATGCAAACGGAGATGGATATGTGGAAATGCCCAATGTTCATGTGGTTAAGGAAATGGTAGACCTCATTACAGCTACGAGAGCCTATGAAGCGAATATCACGGCCATAAATGCTGCCAAGTCTATGGCCATGAAAGCACTAGAAATTGGACGCGGTTAATAAGGAGGTATGACATGCGAATATCACAGCAAATACCACTATCAAATATGAGTCTAGACATCAATAAGGGACAACCGACTACGAATAACTTCTCAGAGCATATGATGACAGCTATTGATGATGTCAACTCGAAACTACATCAAGCTGATCACGCTACTGAATTGCTAGTGCGTGGCGAGATCGATTTTCACAATGCTATGATTATTACAGAAAAAGCGAACCTCGCACTACAGTTGACCATGGCCATCCGAAATAAGGTAATCGAGTCATATCAAGAAATAATGCGGATGCAAGTATAGCAGTAGGGTGATGAAACTATGATGACGTTTTTTAACTCATTTATAGAATCCTGGAATAATTTACCTAGGAAGATCCGAATTGGAAGCGGACTAGCAGTGACAGCAGTTTTCGTCTCACTAGTCCTGTTTGCGTTGCTTGCATCTCCGAAATACCAACCATTATTCACAGACTTAGCTCCAGACGATGCAGCTGCGATCCTAGGAGTTCTGCAGGATAATGGAATTAGTTATATGATTTCAGACAACGGTTCCACCATATCCGTACCGGATGGTCTCGTGCACGAAACTCGCCTGTCCTTAGCAAGCCAAGGATTACCACGAGGAGGCGTAGTAGGTTTTGAAATTTTTAGTACTACTCGCTTGGGTGAAACAGAAGCAGATCGGCAGCTACGCTACCTATGGGCACTCCAAGGAGAGTTAACGAGGACAATTAGAGAGCTATCAGAGGTACAAGATGCGCGGATACACATTGTAATACCGCGTCGTTCTTTATTTATTCAAGAATCACAACCATCTACAGCATCAGTCTTATTACACCTTAACCCAGGCGTACGGTTATCCAACCAACAAGTTAAAGGAATAACCCACTTAGTAGCAACAAGTGTAGAGGGACTTGTCCCAGAAAATATAACAATTGTAGATAACCGTGGGAATGTGCTTTCATCTATTTCAGCCTTAACCGAATTGGACGGCCGTTTGATCGCCGAACGCCTAGAACTGGAACGTTCTTTCGAAAAAGATCTTGAAGTAAGTATAACAGCCATGCTAGAGAGACTCTACGGCTATGGCAAAGTAGTGGCTCGGGTAAATGCTGATCTTGACTTTGATACGCAGGAAGAATTTCATGAGCTATATGAAGCCCCGACGAGAGACGGAGGGCTAGTTCGTAGTCAACAGACATTATCAGAAATATCCCGCGGTGATCAGACTACTGGGGGCGTAGTGGGTGTAGAGTCAAATATTCCTGGATATGTGGGAGATAATCAACAGAACACCGAATATGAAAGGCACGAATCTCTACTTAATTACGAGCTTAACCGGATTGAACGCAGGCACAGTAGCGCACCTGGTAGTGTGCGAAGGTTAAGTGTATCGGTGTGGATTAATGGGGATCTAACAACTGCGCAGCTTGAAACAGTAGAAAATTCTGTGGCCCAAGCGAGTGGCCTGCGCATAGACCGAGGGGATCAAATTGTCGTTAACAGTATTCCTTTCGAGACGGACTTTATTGCTGTAACAACTGAACCTACGAGTTTACCGGAGGCTCAAACACCATGGCTGCTTCTAGTTGTTGGATTCGGCATCGCACTGCTAGGATTTGTTCTCTATATCCGACGCTCCAGGACAAAAAATGAGGACGTCCCACAAATTGATTTGATGGCAAGTGATGAAGAAGAGGAGCCTGTAACAGCTGAACAGCAAGCACAAATGAAGACGAAACAACGGTTAGAGTCTCTTGCTCAAGAGAAACCACAGGAATTTGCCCAGTTAGTAAAGGCATGGTTATTGGAAGAATAGGGGGCTTATTTGATGAAACATACGCTATCTGGAAAAGAAAAAGCAGCTATTTTATTTGTTTCTCTTGGCCCGGATGTTTCTGCCCAAGTCTTTAAACATCTTAGTGAAGAAGATATTGAGGAGTTAACATTAGAAATCGCAAGCCTAAAGAAAGTGCAACGAGACATAAGAGACGATGTACTCAGTGAATTTGACGAAATGGTGTTGGCCCAAGAATATGTCAATCAAGGCGGTATCGAATACGCCAAGGATTTATTACAACAAGCACTTGGTGATGAGAAGGCAGATGATATTATCCATCGTTTGACTGCATCATTACAGGTTAAACCTTTTGATTTTGCTCGAAAAACAGATCCTAATCAATTACTTAATTTTATTCAACATGAGCATCCACAAACCATTGCGCTTATTCTCGCCTATCTAAACCCTGAACAATCAAGCTTAATCCTATCAGCACTGCCACCGGAGCGCCAAGTGGATGTAGCAAAGCGTCTAGCAACACTTGATCGAACAACACCTGAAGTACTAGAGGAGATTGAGATCACACTAGAACAGCGATTGTCAGCATTTATTGTTGATGACTATACTCTTGCAGGAGGCATAGAAGCAGCGGTAGAAATCTTAAATAATGTGGATCGCTCCACTGAACGAACGATTATTGATGCACTAGAAGAAGAAGATCCAGAACTAGCAGATGAAATCCGTAAACGAATGTTTGTATTTGAAGATATCGTCAGTCTAGGAGATAGAGGTGTTCAACAAATTATTCGTGAAGTAGAACCAAAGGATCTAGCGCTTGCATTAAAGACTGCGTCGGAGGATGTATCGACGCTTATATTTAAAAACATGTCCAAACGAGCTGCGGACATCCTACGAGAAGATATAGAATTTATGGGACCTGTTCGCCTACGGGATATTGAGGAAGCCCAGAGTCGTATCGTGGCTGTAGTTCGGCGTCTAGAAGAAGCAGGTGAACTTGTGATTTCGCGCGGCGGGGAGGATGAGATAATTGTCTAAAATTATTAAAGCGGCCCAGCTAAAGGTTTTACTAGCAAGTGATGACGGATCTATTTTCAGTTCTGAACAACCCTCTAAAAAGGTGAACGCATCTTCAGAAGGTACGATTTTAGAAGCCACCAAGTTAATTGAGAACGCAAAGGCCTCCGCAGAGGAAATTCAACAAGACGCAGAAAGGGCAGCGGATCAGATTTTAGCTGACGCCAAGTTGCATGCTGAAGAATTGGTAAAAAAAGCCCACGAAGAGCAGGAAGTACAGT
>SKHL01000014.1 GCA_007116995.1 Limnochordia bacterium | reverse complement strand
GACTTACGCATCTAGGAGATCCCCGCCTGCATCGTATTGCAGCATTAGTTTTAAGTATGCTAGGAACACAGATCGGTGAAGATATGTTATATACATTGATGTTGGCCTAGTAATATAGCTACATGAGCCATGATAGGGTATACATCATCAGCGAGACTCTACTTAAACAGAGTTCGCTGACCCAAGTATATGTTCAGATTTATTTCTAGAAGTAGCAAATGGTGGTTTATACAATGATGTGAGAGGTGTGGTGTTACATGGAAGTAAAACAACGATTTACTACTTGGCTTGAGGATGAAAAAATAGATCCGATAACCAAAGAAGAGCTTACTCAGTTAGTGGGAGACGATAATGAGATATATGATCGCTTCTATAAACAATTGGAATTCGGTACAGGGGGACTGAGAGGCAAGCTTGGAGCAGGTCCAAATCGGATGAATATCTATACTGTGCGCATGGCCACACAAGCTCTAGCCCAGGTGCTTAAGACCAATGGTGAGGCGGAAAAAGGAGTGGCTATTGCCTGTGATTCCCGCAAAATGTCTAAAGAGTTTGTGACTGAGGCAGCATCTGTGTTAGTAGAAAACCAGATTCCTGTTTATGTATTTAATCGGATTACACCCACACCGTTCTTGTCTTTTGCGGTTCGTCAGTGTCAAGCTGGAGCAGGAATAGTAATCACCGCATCCCATAATCCGCCAGAGTATAATGGCTATAAAGCCTATGGCAGTGATGGTGTTCAGATTTTAGCTGAAACGGCCGAGCAGATTAGTGCTGTGATGAAGACACTGACCATTGCTGACGTTAAGTACGCGAACCGTCCATGCGAAAGCCCGCTTTGGACGTGGTTAGATGAGGATGTTTATCAAAAATATTACCAACAATTGCACCAATTATGTCCCGGGCGCGTAGAACAGGACTTATCCCTACGGGTGTTGTATACTCCACTACATGGAACGGGAGGAGAGTTCGTCCCTCGAGCCCTGAAGGAAGCGGGTTTTACCCAAGTTGACTGTGTGTCAGAACAGTTAGCTCCTGATGGAAATTTTCCAACGGTGGGCTATCCCAATCCGGAAGAAGCCGATAGTTTCCGGCTCGCGTTCGCTCAAGCAGGCGATGGAAAATATGATTTAATCATTGCTACTGATCCTGATGGCGATAGAATGGGAATCTCTGTATGGGAGGAGGAGCAATATGTATTACTAAACGGGAATCAAGTCGGGATTCTACTCGTGGATTATTTGCTCCAATCCTTAGAGGCCGAGGAACAAGAGCGCACAACTGTGATTACCACCATCGTAACCACAGAGATGATTCGACCGATTGTTCGCAAGTACGGGGTTCATTTAGTCCAAACACTAACCGGCTTTAAGTATATTGGTGAACAAATTGGTGTATTAGAACAGGATGGAGCAGAGTTTCTCTTTGGCTTTGAAGAGAGTTATGGATATTTAGCAGGGAGCTTTGTACGGGATAAGGATGCGGTAATGGCGAGTTTGCTTGCGACCCAAATGACTGCGTATTATAAAAGCAAAGGCATCACACTTTCAACTAGATTACAACAGCTCATGGAGGAACATGGGTACTACTTAGAGCGTTTGCGATCCTACTCCTTTAACTCAAGTGTAGAAGCCGTCAAGGCGAAAGCGTTTATTGAGAGCCTCCGTCAGGAATCCTTTAGAGAGATTGCCAATATTCCCGTCAGGATATTTCGAGACTACCAGCAGAGTGTGGAATGTAACCTGGAGACAGGGGAGAGAAAAGCCATCGAGCTTCCTAAAGAGGATGTCTTGCAGTGGGAAACGGTTTACGGAGATCGCATTACTCTACGACCTTCTGGTACTGAACCCAAAATGAAGCTCTATATAGGGGCCGTAAGTGACATGCGAGCCTCTACAGAAGAGAAATTAAGTGCGATGGAAGAAGCTTTTACTCAGCTAATAAAGGGTAAATATTCCTAAGCTTTACATTCTGTTTGGAACGATATTAGACAATATGACAGATGCTAGGAACCGTATGTATATTGGAGGTGCGAAAGGGTATATACTAGCGCCAGGTTTCGACATACCGTTTGCTGCTCTTCCAGAAAACATTGCGACCATCACCAATATTGTGCATGAGGATGTGACAGAGATTGGGGTGGATAACGCAGACTGTACCATAGGGTTGTCCACATCAAAGGACACCCTTTTTCTATATATGAAATTTATCTGTAAGGAGAGATCTAGTTGAAACCGTCTATTCTATGGGAACTTTTTACCGCTTGGTTTCGTATAGGGATTTTTACCTTCGGTGGTGGCTATGCTATGCTACCCTTAATCGAGAAGGAAGTGATTGATAAGAAAGGCTGGACCGATAAACAGGAGATATTAGATATATATGCGCTTGCTCAAACAGTACCCGGAGTGATCGCGCTAAATACGGCTATTTTCTTAGGCAATCGTCTTGCGGGACCCTTAGGAGCAGTGGCTGCGGCAGCTGGTGTGATAGCACCATCCATTCTTATTATCATTACGATAGCGGTCTTTTTTCTCCAACTACAAGCCAATCATTATGTGATGCGGGCTTTCTCTGGTATTCGGGCTGCTGTTGTTGGCTTAGTTGCCGCGGCCGCTTTACGCATTGCTCTAGCTTCCTGCAAAAAAACATCAGCTGTGGTTATCTGTTTAGTCGCCTTTGGACTCAGTCTATTTACGCCTATCCATGCCGTTTGGCTTATAATCGCTGGTGGTGTCAGTGGCTTTCTACTGTACTATCTTTTTTCACCGAACAGACAAGAAAGGTGATCAACCATGATATACTGGCTATTATTAATTATATTTTTTAGAATTGGACTGTTTACCGTAGGTGGTGGCTATGCTATGCTTCCCTTAATTCAACAGGAAATCGAGACCTATGGTTGGATAACCGCAGCGGAATTCATTGATATAATCGCGATTGCAGAAATGACACCTGGTGCTATTGCAGTAAACACAGCTACCTTTGTTGGTTTTCGGACAGGAGGTGTGCTCGGTTCCTTAGTAGCCACTACAGCCATAGCATTACCATCATTGCTGATAATTGTTTCTCTATCGTACTACTGGGAACGACATCGGAATCATCCGGTCGTTACGAGCACTTTTGCGGGAATTCGTCCAGCTGTAGCTGGGTTAATCGGAGCTGCGGCGGTTTTTATCGGTCGAAGCGCTCTACTCGTCCCTGTATCCCCGCTCCAAACGGAGATAGCCTTAGACTTTCGTTCGGTCCTAATTGCTGTGTTAGTCTTTGTGGCGGTGCGGTGTTATAAGGTAGATCCCATCTACACTATTGTGGCATCAAGCCTGGTTGGGCTAGCAATATTCTCATTCTAGGAATTATTTTACATTTAATTAATTGCCCTGCACGGACGGGTGTGGTATACTATAAACAGACATTATGACTGGTCGGTCACAATTAGGCAGAGGAAGGAAAGCTGGTAGGTTTTCTCTGGCCTTGATGTGACTGGGTAGTCACATCAAGGGATAGGAGGATACTGTGCCAAAAGATACCTTTTATAATTTGTCTATTGAAAAACGAGATAATATTATTGATAGGTCTTTACACGAATTTGCACAAAACACCTATGAACGAGCATCTCTAAGTCGTATTGTTGCTGAGGCTGCTATTGCCAAAGGAAGTATGTACCAGTATTTTGAGGATAAACGGGATCTCTATCTATACATAGTAAAAATCGTCTACGATAAGAAACGGGACTATTTAAAGGACGTGTTTGTAGATAGCCAGGATTTCTTTGTTACGCTGCAACGCTACTATCAAAGGGCTTATATGTTCGCCCTAGAGCATCCTCTATATCATCAGATCGCCATAAATTTCTGGGAGAGTAAGGATGAAGAGCTTCACGCTGAGATAGCTGAGAATCGAGAACTGCGGGCTACTGACTTTACTCGTATGCTAGAGGAAGCGATAGAAGCTGGTCAAGTGAAAGCGGGAGTGTCCAAGCAAGCAGCTTTCTTCGTTTATCATTCTGTTGGGAAAGAACTGATTGAGAATTTTCGTAGTTTATCACTGCAAGAAGCAGAAGAGCAT
>SKHL01000075.1 GCA_007116995.1 Limnochordia bacterium | reverse complement strand
CAGAGGCCGCCAATAAACCCCAAGGCCCTAGAGCACCCCACATTGCTATTGCCATAGCTTTCAGCTTAACCAAA
This sequence comes from Limnochordia bacterium, assembly GCA_007116995.1. Lineage (GTDB taxonomy): Bacteria > Bacillota > Limnochordia > Darwinibacteriales > DTU012 > CSBR16-202. The sequence goes on along the minus strand of SKHL01000075.1, from coordinate 3,993 downwards.
AGAGGTGGGATAACTAATGTAGCAAGTCCAACCAAGACCCCTTTCAGATCCTCGCTGTTTAGTCTTAGTTGATCCAATCGAAATAGAAGCTCTCTAGCTACCTTATTAAAAGATTCTGCCATTCCTTTTGAATTGTTCATAAGAGCAACCCAAGCAAATATTTGATCTTTGACGATTGTTATAGTCTGACTTATTGTGGGGGCAAGCTTTTGAGCATCCTCAATAATTTTATCGGAAGCATCTGACAAGGCCCCTACAACTTCTTGAATAGGAATACCCCCTATCCGTCTAGCATATTCCACTAACTCCCCTGCGCCTACTCCTAATCGGTCTGATAAGGCCCTAGACACTATTACGTTTTGCTCAATTACCGATCTAAGTTCTCTACCTCTTAGGACACCCGAGGATAAACCTTGAACAAATTGGAGAGTCGTGCTTGTAGCTTGTTGAGCAGTAGCGCCGCTAATCCTAAAAGATTGAGCTAATAGGGTTGCTATCGATCTTGTTTGATCTGCGGTAACATTGAAGTTTTTAAGTGCTAATCCTGTTTTATTGAATAAGTCTGCCGTTAATGCCACAGGCATATTAATGTCTCTGGATATTTGAATCATTTTTTTCAATTCTTCGTTTGCATCAACCATAGGGCCATAGATAGCTGAGATTCTATCTCTCAGCAAACTAAATTGATCTATATTACTAGTGATCGCTCTGGCTATTCTACCCGAGAAAGCCAAAATCAAAAGCCTAGACATTCTTCGGAGGTTTATATTCGCCTGCCCGACATTCTTTCCCATGCTCGTAAATTCTTTAGAGAATCGTTTGACCGCTGGGGATCCCGCAGTAGAGGCGACTATTTCAATTCTTCTGGTTTCTTTTGACATCCTTTTTGCTCTCCAAGCTAATGATTGTATCGTCCATGATTCTTATACAATACAAGAACTCATCAAAATCTTCCACTCCTACTAGTCTAGCATATTCTGCGATGGACGTAAATGGAATAGGTGTCATTCCGAATCCGCCTTGCCTACAAGTCGAAAGCTCTCTAAAAGCTTCGACGTAAAAGGCAAAAAACGAAACGTCTGGACACCTGTCCTTTTCTCTGATCTTACCTTCATCTTCCAGTTTCTCGTAAAACTCATGTTTATCCCCCCATTGGTAAGACCATTCGACCCACCGCTTTAGGAGTTTCCCAATTCTTCTCTATAAGAAACTGAATCGGTTGCTAGTTCAGTTAGTTGATCGCAAAGCTCTGGTAGATGTTTAAACAGTTCTATGCACGTTTCAACATCAAATTCCTTTTGCTCTCCATTTATTTCGATACCTTTCCAATCTAAAATACATGATTCGACAAATATTCTAATCATAATATCTTTTGCCTTATCCTCTGGAAACAAATTCATTTCTATTTGTTTAGCGTAAGGCTTGTAATACTTCGCCATTTTCTTTTTAACGTCGGGGGCGTTTGCTCCCCCGAATCGCTTAACTAGAAACTCCGCTCCGCAATCTGGAAAGGCAAACCATACCCCAGCATTTTCTAACTGGGGGTTGGTTTTATAACGTGTGTCAAAATTAGTTTTCATTAAATATCTCCTACGCTCTAAAAATTCTTAATGCTGATTCTCCAGAGGCTCCCACTTTCGCCAGACCTGTCATGTTTAGCATAACGTCTTGGTTCCTACCACCAGCGGAAGGATCATCCATAGAAACTTGTATAGCTGGGAAGAAAAACCCATATAAACCTCCGGCGTTCTCAACTGCAAATCCGAGAGCGAAAGGTGTTTGAGATAATTTATTCTTTAGAATATCCCAGTTATTATTTGACAGATAAGAAGATAGATTTACCTCGATAGAAGCAGATCCTTCATTATACCTATTAGGTGCGATTCGCCCTATGCAGTTCTCTGGGGTCATGTTGTTACTGAGAGCGATCCCTACTTCTTGAATGCAAAAACTAGCTTTTTCAAAATCTCCGGCGGCATCACTAGCTATGAAAGGCATATCAACTGAGCCGTTAAGCGAAGTTGTAGTCGCCGAATCATTGATAGTTCTTCCGTTGGTAGCAAAGTCCTCTGCGGCCTCAGCTACAGTATAACCATTGCTATTGAAACCGAAAGACCCAGTAACGATAGCTCCATAGTTAATATTTAAGTTCATGGTGTTGACGAGAGACCCGGGGTAGACAATTCCCTTAGTCGTTAGATCAAGAAAAGCTTTCTCAAGAGTAAAGGAAATTTGATCTGTCCCTATATCTAGGTAATCAGCAATCTTATATTTCTGACCTTCCGAAACAAGCTCCCAGCGAAGTGCCGCTAAGTCGGCGCTAAAATCGTCAGATGTATGTTCCGTTTTACAGATATATATATTTCCGCTTTCATAGACATAATCACCTACGTCATACTCTGTCGAAGTTTCCCAGCTTGGTATATTTTCATCAACTAGATCATTTTTTGAAGTCACAGTCAACTCAAGTGCCTCAACCTCTGTTACCATAACTTTTGTGTTATTCTCAGCGTTAACAAACCCACTGAGGAGAAGCATGTCACCCTTTTTAATCGTTGCTGAAAAATCTCCCTCAGTTCTACTGATCTTAGATGTTGAGCCAGCGACTGTCATTGCCAACGATACAGGTACAGGGGTCACCCACTCTTTCATCATTGCGGAAGACATAAAACTTTCCAGAATAGGTTCTGTCGCCATTTCAAAGTTAATCTCTCCACCTAGGTTTGAAAGTCCTACTACAACTTGCCCGCTGCTCATTCTGTCAGCGCGTATAGTTTCACTTTCTACCGTGTCGGGAGATCCAGACAAAGATTCCGAAGTAAATCTAAGTGTCGAAAAATTACCTTCCGATGGTGTTACTCCGTACTGTGCTTCTTTAATTGCGGTCAATCTGACCCTGTTACTGCTACTCATTTAAGGCCTCCTTTATGAGTTCAATGTAAAATCATATCTATAATTAGTGCTTATAGCCGCAGCTATAAAACCACCTTCAAATTGTAGAGTTCTAGAAGCGTCAAAGTTTGGAGGTGAAACACTATCAAGTAGTATATTCGATATTCTGCGCCCTCTCAACTTATTTCTTATACTTTCTGCTTTGTCGACTACCTTTTGTCCAACTCCGAGAGTTGCCACCTCAACAATATGTAGAATAATCGAGCCAACCTCTCTATAGCATCCTGAATTAGTGTCGGCTGAAAGGGATACAACAAATTCATCGTCACCCACAAACTCGACTCCAATCCAAGAATCATTACGGGTTAACTGAAACTCTTCTAGCATATCATCAATTGTAGAAAACTGCCCTGTTAAGTCAACAAATTTTTCATCTGGAAACTCTGCCTCTAAAAATGTCTTGATTGTTGTTCTAACTTGCTTACCACTCATTAATTAACTCCTCCTACTAAACTTAACTGCGTGCCCCGTATTCCAATCAATAAACTAGGATAGAGATACTCTCTCGCCTCGTTATTGTTTCTTAATGAGAAAGTACCTCTCCCAAAAGATTGTGGGTTAAACCCTAGAGAAGTTGCTGTCAACATTTCCCTATCTATCTTCGCGCTGCCCTCAAACCTTTTTCTGGCATAATTATAAGCTAGTCTATGATAGACACCGCTAGGGGCGAGTACTCTCTCTCTGTTTCTATATGCGTCTGGGTTTTTTTTCCTTTGAGCAATCGAAACCTTGCGAGTCTTCATTTTTCGATCTACGCCTGTTATACCGAATCGCTCTAGTTTTCTTGCATAAGGTACGATACTAAATATTCTTAGAATATCCCCCGCCTTTAGATTTCTACCTTCTAACCAAGATTGCAATTTTTCTGGTGTCTGGGCGATAAATACTCCATTATGGGAAATAGCATGGGTGCTCTTATAGAGTCCTGTATCAACTGGTGAAACTTGTAGAATATAACTGAAAGTGTCTAAAATCGCCGTATTTAAACCTCCTACTGCCGCTGCTTGATAAACAATCTTACCCGGCAAGTTAATGTCATAT
>SKHL01000017.1 GCA_007116995.1 Limnochordia bacterium | reverse complement strand
CGGTTGAGATTTTCTTGAATTTGACTTTAGACCTGAGATTTTGTAGAATAAGATAGGTTCAGTGGACATGTAAGTATTTTGCAGGCTAAAGAAGGGAGCCGAAATTATGAGTAAAAAGCAGATAGTAGTAATTATTGGGATACTATTTATTTTCCTTGTCAGTCAAGTCAGTGCAAACATGAGACTAGATTCAGGTCAATTACTAGGGGGTACTATCAAGGTCTACGGAGAGTCGGAGCTAGAGATTACACCAGATCAAGCCCGGGTATCCGTGGGTGTGGAAATACAAGCCGAAGATGCTCAAGAAGCAGTGGGCGAGAACGCTCGCGTGATTAAAAATGTCTTAGCCGCTGTTGATCAGTTTGGTGCAGCGGTATCCTCCGTTACTACTGGTAGCTATCAGGTATATGCGATTCGGCACGATGAAGTAAGGCAATACATGGCATCTAATCAACTACAAGTCACTCTAGACGATTTAACACAATTAGGTGAGTTAATCGATGTAATGATTGCAGCGGGAGCTAATAGAGTATTATCTGTTCAGTTTGAAGCATCTAATTCTGATGAAGCCAAGTTACTAGCCCTAGGTAAAGCCGTTGAGCAAGCAAGAGGGAAAGCCCAGGCTTTAGCTGCGGCAGCCGATGTAGAGTTAGGAGATATTCTCTCCATCACTGAAGAGTCAGGTAGCTACACACCGTATCAGATGGCCGATATGCAGTCTTTAAAAGTAGCGGGCGAAGCTACTACGGAAATAAGACCAGGAAATATCAGAATACAAGCTCGAGTAGGAATGGAGTACCGGATTACCCCTTAATCCTTACAGTTCCTAGAGAACACAAAAAAACCTTAGTCCTTCCTGGGCTAAGGTTTTTTTGACAAGGCCATATTGTCCCTTGAATGACTTAGTCTTCCCGGAGCAGCTTTCTACCTGTGCTCGTGCCCATGTTGCCGAACTACCATTGGCAACATGGGCACGGGATCGAAGGAGGACCTATGTCTAGGTTAAACTACGGAACGAAGGGATTATATGGCCTTCTCGTTAGATGCTGACCGTTGTCGGTTGACTGTGACTTGGCACAACAGCCTTGCTAGCCACATACCCGCTGATTAGTAAAAATACAATCGCTGTCAGGAATACATATTGCGATCCAAACATACCCCAGATTAATCCACCAATCATGGGCATAAGCATGGCGGTTGCGTGGTCTAAACTGACTCCCATGGCCAGTGTAGGAGTTAAATCGTTCTCATGGGTTAGTATCTTGCTGATATAACTTGTTCGGATCATCGAGGATGCGCCGAGTACGGAATTCACTATATAGCATATGAAAATGAGATATAGGCCATGCTGGGCGTTGGCTATAAATGGGGCCCACGCGTATCCTAGAAAGGTGAGGATTATTATGGGAACCTCACCTACCAGAATTACTCGCTCACCATAGCGATCCGATAGTCTACCTAATAGAGGGCGAAAAACAATCCCGATTATGCTGGTGGCGATCCAGAGTTGAGCAATAATCGAGGCCGACTGCTGGAAGTGTTGGATGATCAGCCAGGGAGCAAACGTAATAAAAATCTGTTTTCGGATTCCCCACAGTAGGCATAACCAATAGTAGATTTTATACTCTGAACGCCAAACTAAACGTGTTGGCTTTCCTTCTGCTCTAACAGATCGCATCGCTATTAGCGCCACCATGGCTCCTAAGCCTACGGACATAGCAATAAAATAGGATTGCTGGTAGGACAAATTCGTTTCTAAAAATGATCCAAACCCGATCCAAATTACCGCAGCACCAAGGATCGTTGTAGCTAGTCGAATAGATCCAATTTTACCCAAAACCTCACCAACACCCCGATCCTTTGCCAGCCCTACGGCAATGGATCCCTCTAGGGGCATAAACAGGTGGTTGCCCATGCTCCAAATCACCATATAAACGACCATCCAAGAAAAATTTGTGGATAGGAAGCCTAAGCCAAATAGTCCTATTGTAAGCATGCCAATGGCAATGACACCCACCTTCACCGGACCGAATCCCAATAGGGCACCGGCAATGAATACGGCTAACAGCCCTGGTAGTTCCCGGGGGAATTCCAGGAATCCGCGGGCCTCAGCACCAATAGCAAATATATCACTTAAGTAATTATTATACGATGTTTCATGAATACCGCTGGCCATTCCCATTCCGGCCACAGCCAAGGAAAACAAAATAAAATCTCGGGTTAGTATGTTAGTAGAAATTGCTTTATTTAGCAAAGTTTTTGCTCCCTTCGAACACCATAGCTTCTGCACAGAAAGTAAACTTTTTTACCCCAAAGAGAAGCATATATTATTGCTCAATAGTATTCTCAGTTTTAAGCAAAATTCCTGCTAAAAAAGGGAATAGTTTTCTTATTTGCTATTTATATGTTGGTACTGTATCTCTACGTTTTGATGATAGTAATCTTGTGGATGGATATCCCTTTAACCAGTTTAGTGCCTCATGGTTTTCCATGGATCGATTCCAGGGGGATCGGTCTGCATGCTGGTTAACACAGTCTATGCCTTTAGTGCTCTCAATAATGGTGCCTGGCCCCCCTACGCATCCATTTGGACAAGCCATTCCTTCCAGAAAACTGGCTTCTATTTCGCCAGCCTCAGCTTGAGCTAGTAATTTATTGCATTCTTTGATACCGTTACCTTGCTTAGCAGTTACATCAATGGTTGGGTCAATGTCATGAATGGCATAAATAATGGCTTGGCTAACACCACTTGTGTGAGCAAAGCTACGCCCATCGTGGGATGCATCTTCTAGTTCAAGAACGGGCATGGTTTTGAGTAAGCTTAACTCTGCTGCTTCGAGCAGACCTAGGGTTTCTTTATATGTAAGGACACAATCGATGGCATCGCTTAGATCGTCACGCTTCGCTTCTGCTTTCTTGGCGATACAGGGTCCAATGAATACGACTTTGCAGTTGGGTTCTTTTCCCTTTAGCAGTCTACCTAAAGCGATCATAGGTGACACTGACTCCGAGACAACATGGGCCAATTTTGGCTGACGCTTTTCAACGAGTTTGATAAATGCAGGACAACAACAAGAGGTAATCATAAATGGCTCTGTGGTATGTTGGCGTCGATAAAACTCTTGTGCTTCTAACGTAGTTATAATGTCCGCTGCTAGGGCTACCTCGAATACGCCAGAGAAACCCATCAACTTGAGAGCACCCTTTACCTGTTCTGGTTGAATAACTGAGCCAAATTGACCCACGAATGACGGGGCTAGAATGGCATACAGAGGGTCTTTCTCTGACTCCATCAACATCTGTGCTACCTGAATGAATTCTGAGCGTTCAGCAATTAAACCACTAATACAGCTGTTTACACAATGCCCACATTCAATGCATAGGTCGTGGTTTATGGTTTTGTGACCCTGTTTATTCTGCCCAATGGCGTCAGTGGGGCAAGCTGAAATGCAGTGCGTTATGGTGTCTTGGCAATGGTTACAGGGCTGGGATAAGAATTTGATTAATGGAGCATTTTTCTCATAAGGGGAAAGCAGATGATCGATTCGCTGGGAGATAATCTCGCGCCAGCTATCTCTGTTACCTAAATTCTCTGGAAAGCAATCATCTAGTACTGTACTAATGAGCTTATCCTTGGATAGATCCAGCCCCTTCTTTATGCGCATGGCTGTGTGGAAAAGGATGCGTTGGGCGAAGTCTTTGGTCATTGTGAACCTCCTTACTCGTGTTACCTATAATATACCCTGATCTAGGCAAAAAGATAGGGTTGACCTCCTCGTCAGATTAATGTACGCTAGATAAGTATTATTTCGTGAGGAGTTTTGATTATGCCGAAAGTGCCTGGATTGATATTAACTGGATTACTGGCTTTGCTAGCCTTGCGTTTACCCTATAATGGATTCGGCCTGGGTCCGATGATTATAGCAATTGTCTTAGGTGGGATTTTTCGTAGCTATTTTGGCATACAGGCTCGATACCAACCGGGGCTTACCTATTCAGCTAAGACTCTGTTAAAAGCTGGCGTCGTATTAATGGGAGCACGACTGCACTTTGGTCAGCTGCTAACAGCTGGCCCAGGGATTTTGTTACTCGATATTTTT
>SKHL01000010.1 GCA_007116995.1 Limnochordia bacterium | reverse complement strand
TATATATTATATGATAGGCAGGTTAGTATGGGAGTTTTAGATAAACTACTTCAAAGCAATTGTCATGTAATTACTCCTGAACAAATAGATAAAGATGTAATATGGGAGCATAGTAGCAGGCTACCGAAACGGATGTTTTGGACTTCTGGACGGCGAATTTTAGGAAGTACAGATTACCTAAAAAACCATGTGGACGGGCTAATTTCGTTAGTTGCATTTGGTTGCGGCACAGATTCACTGACGACCGAATTAGTTGAAAGGCATTGTCGCCGGAACCAGATTCCCCATTTACTATTGAGTCTTGATGAACATACGGGTGAAGCAGGTATCACAACAAGAGTTGAAGCTTTTATAGATATGCTTGAGAGGAGGATGATTAGTGCGATTGACCATACCCCACATGGGGAATTGCTATATTGCCCTAGAAGCACTCTTACTAGAGATGGGACATGAAGTAATTGTTCCACCAACTTGCACAAAACGAACATTAAATTTAGGGACGAAATACAGTCCAGAGTCAGCTTGTCTTCCACTGAAAATTAACATCGGTAATTTTTTAGAGGCTATTGAGCTGGGAGCAGAAGGAATTATCATGGCAGGGGGTTCTGGTCCCTGTCGTTTTGGTTATTACGCTGAGGTTCAGCGCGAGATCCTCACTGATTTGTGTAAGGATATAGAGATCATTGTGCTTGAGCCGCCAAAAGAAAACTTTCCCAAATTCCGTGCACAATTAAGCCGGCTTTTTGCTACAAAAGGGATCCGCTCCTTTACGCGAGGGGCCCAATTCGCTTGGGAAAAGCTGAAAGTTGCAGAGTCCTTAGAGCAAATCACTCATGTTTCAAGACCGCGTGAGGCGATCCAAGGACAAACTAGCCAAGCTCTAGAGGGTGCGTTGTGGCGACTACGAAGTACATCTACGGTCCGTGGTATTCGTGAGCTTGGTCAGTTAGAGTGTGACCATATCCGTTCTTTGGCCGTTCGAGCCGGAAATCCTCTTAAGATTGGTATTGTGGGTGAAATCTATACTGTTCTAGAACCCTTTGTTAATCTAGACTTAGAAGAACGATTAGGTCATCTTGGTGTGGAAATCAAACGAACTATTAACCTGGTAGAGTGGATTAAGCATCATTTGATATTAAACTCACTACGTTTATATAAAGACGATTTCTTGCGGCAGAAAGCCAAAGGGTATCTGCGAGGATTCGTCGGTGGACATGGTCTAGAATCTGTGGCTCATGCAGTTATGTTAGCAGAAGAGAAGTACGATGGAGTAATTCATATCCTTCCCTTCACCTGTATGCCGGAAATTGTGGCTCAGAGTGTACTAAGCCATGTAAGCTATGATTTTAAGATACCTATTATGTCGTTAGTTGTAGATGAGCATACAGGAGAGGCAGGGTTTCAAACGCGAATCGAGGCGTTTGTCGATTTGCTTGAACGCAATTGTAAGGAGGAAAAACAAATTGATGAAACCACATCGTGTCTATCTGGGAGTTGATTTAGGCTCAGTAAGTACAAATTTAGTTTTGTTAGATGGTGATACGCTGAAATTAGTTAAGAAGATATATTTGCGCACGCAAGGCCAACCTATTACGGCTTTAACCCAAGGGATGGCCCAATTGGGAAAAGCAAGCAATTGGGATGTGCTTGGAGTTGGAGCCACAGGAAGTGCACGGCAACTAGCAGAAGTGATGGTGGGAGCTGATGTCACCAAAAATGAAATTACAGCCCATGCGGTGGCTGCATCTCATGAAATAGCAGTAGTGCGGACAATTTTAGAAATCGGTGGGCAAGATTCGAAAATCATCCTACTGCGTGATGGGGTTGTAACTGATTTTGCCATGAATACTGTTTGTGCTGCAGGGACCGGTTCCTTTCTCGACCAGCAAGCATCGCGATTAAATATTCCCATTGAGGATTTTGGGGAAATTGCCCTCAAAAGTGGACACCCAGTGCGTATAGCTGGTCGTTGTACAGTATTTGCTGAATCAGACATGATTCATAAACAACAGCTAGGCCATGGGCTACCAGACATTTTAGCCGGACTATGTACTGCGATGGTCCGTAATTATCTTAACAATGTGGGTAAAGGCAAGGAGATCGCTGACCCCATAGTATTTCAAGGAGGTGTAGCAGCAAATCAAGGAATGCGTAAGGCCTTTAAAGAGGCCCTATCGATGGATGTCCATGTACCCGAGCATTTTGATGTAATGGGGGCCCTCGGAGCTGCGATTTTAAGTAAAGAATTTATCGCACGTGGTAACCAATCACACTTTTTGGGTTTTTCCATGGCAGAAAGCACCTACCAAACCACTAGTTTTGAGTGTGAAGACTGTCCAAATCATTGTGAGATAATTAATATAATAAAAGATGGCCGTTCCATTGCCATCTGGGGTTCCCGTTGTGGGAAGTTTGCTATTAAGCAAGAGATGAAACTCGAAGATATTCCGGTGGTGGTGTAATTCGCCATTTCGTATTGCCATTTCATAATCATTGTGATAAAATATTATCAGACCCCGTTTATAACTCCATCGTAAGAGGCAACTCTGTGCTTCTTTCGTTGAGGTTTTATTGCGGGGTTTGTGACATTGATAGAACGGAGGATGAATGATTGAAGACAGGGACCATGAAGGTTAACACTAATGGCTATCTAGAGATCGGTGGCTGTGATGTGGTGGAATTGGCAAAACAATATGGAACACCATTATATATTTTTGATGAAGAGACTGTCGTAAAGAAAGCGGAGGAATACACAGCCTGCTTACAAGAGCTACCAGATAGTGAAGTGATTTTCGCAGGAAAAGCTTTTTTAACGGTGGGGATGTGTCGTCTCTTGGATTCTCTGGGACTTAGTTTAGATGTGGTTAGTGGGGGTGAGCTGTATACTGCGCTCCAAGCCGAATTTCCAGCTGGTCGAATTTATTTCCATGGTAATAATAAATCATCAGATGAACTTAAAATGGCTCTTCAAGCCGGGGTTGGCCGTATTGTAGTGGATAATATCCAAGAGCTTAATCTAGTATCCAATTTTGCCCAAGAAATGGGTATTAGAGCGAAAATACTATTACGGGTTACTCCTGGTGTAGAGGCTCATACCCATTCTTATATTCAAACTGGTCAGTTGGACTCTAAGTTTGGCATTGGAATGCAGAGTGAGCAAGCTTTAGCTGTAGTGCAGTTAGCTGATACTCTTCCGGGAATAGACCTAAGGGGTGTTCATTGTCATATTGGCTCCCAGATATTTGATATTTCCTGCTTTGACGTGGCTATTGACCTAATGGTTCAGTTCTTGGCCCAGGTATTGAGAAATGGAATACAGTTGCATGAATTGGATTTAGGTGGTGGCTTAGGAGTCCGCCATACCATAGATGATGAGCCTGTATCTATTGCCGAATTTGGCGATTTATTGGTCACGAGTGTAAAGCAAGCTACAAATAAATACCAAATTCCAGTTCCTAAAATTATGATCGAGCCAGGACGCTCCTTAGTGGGAGAAGCAGGTACTACCATCTACCAGGTTGGAGCGATTAAAGAAATTCCTGGAATCCGCACCTATGCTTCCGTGGATGGAGGGATGGGAGATAATCCGAGAGTTGCCTTATACCAAGCGAAGTATCATGTTATCGCTGCTAATAAGGCCAATAAGACAGCAGATAAGATATATACGATTGCAGGTAAATGCTGCGAGTCTGGCGACATGCTCGTTCATGATGCTCCATTACCAACTCTTGAAGCAGGAGATATTCTTGCTATTTTATCAACCGGAGCCTATAATTATTCGATGGCTAGTAACTATAATCAACTGCCGAGATTAGCTGTGGTTACCGTGTACAAAGGTAGTAGTGATATTTTAGTAGAACGAGAAACCTACGCTGATTTGGTCCGGTTACACTCCATTCCGGCCCGGTGGGTTACAGATTCGACGGTTATTAAGTAATAAAGGGGGATTGCATTTGCAGATTGAACAGTTTGTTTATCTGATTCCAGCACTGTTGTTCGCCATTTCTGTTCATGAATATGCCCATGGTATTGTTGCTTATCGTTTAGGGGATCCTACACCAAAGTATCAAGGAAGGCTCACCTTAAATCCTCTCGCTCACCTTGATCCCTTAGGAGCTCTAATGCTATTAGTTTTTCGTTTTGGTTGGGCAAAACCCGTGATGATTAATGCCCAATATTTTACGGATCGAAATAAGGGTATGATTTTGGTGGCTATCGCAGGTCCTTTATCCAATATTACGCTTGCTTGGTTTTTTTATACATTATTGCAGTTTGTTCCGCAAATGATTTTACCTAACATCGCAGTCGCTCGAACAGTGGCTACCTTTTTATCCATTAATGTCCAACTTAATCTTGGATTGGCAGCATTTAATCTCTTGCCTTTGCCACCCTTAGATGGTTCAAAAGTTCTTGGTGGTCTATTACCTGGGCGATATCAATATCGATATGAGAGTATTGCCCAATTTGGACCTCTGTTGCTGATATTATTACTGATGACAGGGATGGCTCAGGTTATTCTAAGTCCCATTTTTCACTTCCTATTGTTGCTCATATCTGGGTTTAATCTGTGAGAAGGGTTAGACAACTGTATAATGCTGTCTTTGCAAAGCTGGATCCCCATGATCTAGCCTATATCCACAATCTGTTGGACAAGCCAGCCCAGGAAGGATTTTTTCGGATGGCTGTATGTGATCAGAGTCATTGCCTGGACACGGCCTACTCCGTTCTATCGGCGGCTAGCTCTCTTGGTCTAACGGATTCTATACTCCGCCACCTGCAGCAAGCAGCCTTGTTGCATGATGTAGGAAAGAGTGTGGGATCTGTTGGGGTTGTAGCTCGAGTGGTCTATGTATTGGTAGAAACCTGGAGTAGCCTTCAGATTTTTCGCTATTTTGGCTTGGATTTACAGCTACGTATTTTGGCTGAACACCCCAAAAACGGTGCTCAGATCCTATCATCGATAGGCGTAGATCCCGTAGTAGTTAAGTGGGTGCGAGATCATCATCAGCCCAAGGATAGGTATAGTAGACTTCTCGCAGTGGCTGATTCTAGAAATTAGGTGGTTAGTATGGGATATTTAGTGCGTTTAGAGATTTTTGAAGGACCATTTGATTTATTGCTGAATCTGATAGAGCGCGATGAAATCGACATTTTAGATATTCCTATCGCCAAAATAGCGCAGGAATATTTGGTGTATCTCAAACAGATGCAAGAACAGGATCTAGTTATTAGTGGCGATTTTTTAGTGATGGCAGCCACTTTGTTGCAGATCAAGGCGCGGATGTTATTACCGCATAATCCTGAAGTGGTTGCTACTGAAGATGAGCAGGATCCTCGTGAGGAGCTAGTTGGACGTTTACTAGAGTATAAATTTTTTAAGGAGATTTCCACTCTTTTAGTAGATAAGTGGCAACTGACGGCCACTCTGTATCCCCGCGTTGTACGTCGGGGAGAAAAGAAGGATCCGATTTACACAAACCTCATTGGTGATATCTCAATTGATCAATTAGCTAAGTTATATGAACAGGTTCTACAGGTGGTTGATGATGAGGATCCGGTGCAAAAAATCCATAGACGGGTATCACTGCAAGAATGTATTGCTAGAGTGCGGCAGAGACTTCTAGCAGTAAAGGAAGGGACCTTTACGGAACTTGTGACGGTAAAAGAGCGATATTGGGTTATTCTAACCTTTTTGGCTGTGTTAGAGTTAGTTCGTAAGCGTGAAATATTAGCTGTACAAGATGGGGAGTTTGGTGAGATATATTTACAGATAAACCCAGAGTACGAGGAGGAGATCTCTTGAAGTTAGATGAGGCGCAAAAAATCACAGAGGGTCTCATTTTTGCTGCTCCTTACCCAGTTAGTGCACATGATCTAGCGACCATACTGGAATTAGAACCTGTCTTAGTTGAGCGAATTATCGAACGGATTCGGGAAGACTTTAATGATAAAGCCATTATGATTCGAAATGTAGCTGGTGGGTACCAATTTGTAACTCGACCAGAAATTGCACCTTGGATAGACAAATTAGGCCGCCCCTTAGTGAATGCGGCTCTATCTTTGGCGGGTCTGGAGGCATTAGCTATTATTGCTTACAAGCAACCGATTACGAAAAGTGAAATTGAGCAGATTCGGGGAGTGCGTTCTGATAGTGCTATTAATACTTTGATGGAACGAGAATTAGTAGTGGAGATGGGACGGAGGGAAGGAATTGGTCGTCCTATCTTGTACGGAACCACAGATAAGTTTCTCATGCACTTTGGACTGAAGTCCCTCGAGGAGCTTCCTAGTCGACCTGATTTTACAAAATTGGGAGAAACTGTTGAATAAGCAAGGTGATTTTTAGAAACAGTAAGATCGAGCGATGGTAGGAGTGAAGCCATGATACTCGGTCTTTTTCTAGTGGGTATATCGATGATTATCCTATTAATGCCTTATGCATTGGAGCTTGAGTATCATCGTCATAATCAAGACGATGACTTACGCTTCGTGATCTGGGTCGGTTCATTGCCTGTGCAGATAAGGATATCTGTTATTCAATGGGTTGGGAATCGGTTGAAAACCCATGCAGAGGTTGGTGCGAAAAAAGGTGGTACTGATGTTGATGTGGATACCCAGACAAGTGTATCTGACGTTATGGAATTGCTGCGCTCTCCAATACCACGATACCTGAAACCAATAATAGGTAAACTGCTTTGTTTTCTCAAGGAAGTGGATAAATTCGACTGTTCTATCCAATTTAGTACAGGCGAGTCATCTTTAACAGCCATTGCTGTAGGATGTTTGTGGATTATGATTAGCTCACTTATGGGATTGATTAATCAAAGCTGTATGCTGTTGAATCGGCCTCAAATTCAGATAATACCTTCCTATGGTGTGCCAATGGTTAAATTACGACTACATTGTATATTTCGTGTTCGACTCGGTCACATTATATTTGAAACCATGAAAGAGCTATATCGAAAGATAGTAAAGCGTTATGGGCAAAGGAGGGTGCATGCTTGAGTGATAGTCATCCGATAGAAGGATTAATGCAAACAGCAATGGAGAGTCTAAAGTCAATGGTTGATGTAAATACCATTCTAGGCGATCCTGTAGAGACACCAGATGGATGCATTATAGTCCCAGTCAGCCGAGTAAGTTTTGGATTTGCCGCTGGTGGAACAGAATTCGAAATGTCTGGTGAAGGAGAAGAAGGAGAATCGTTACCTTTTGGTGGAGGAAGTGGAGGTGGCATTTCCTTAAACCCTGTGGCATTCTTAGTTGTTGGCAACGGGCAAGTGCGGTTGTTACCAGTAGATAATAGTGCCATATATGACCGGCTTATTGATATGGTTCCTCGGGTAGTTGATCAAGTTCAAGGGATGTTTAATCCAGAAAAGAATAACGGAGTCACTAAACAAAGCTCATTTGATATGGGGCCAATACGTACATAAAAAGAGGGGTGAAACCCCTCTTTTTGCTTGTATTAAATGATAAAATCCGCTATCATAGATGTATTAGGAGGTTGAAAGTATTGAAAGAACGTCTGCAAAAAGTTATGGCCCATGGGGGTGTAGCATCACGACGCCAAAGTGAACAACTCATCTTGGCCGGCAAAGTAAAGGTTAACGGACACGTGGTGACAGAATTAGGGACAAAGGTGGATCCGAAGACTGATCATATCACTGTAGACGGCAAGCCACTACAGGGAAAGGAACAACACGTGTATTACATATTAAATAAACCTCGAGGATACATCACAACGGCTGCTGATGAGCGGGGTAGAAAAACTGTGATTCAACTATTAAATGGCGTCTCTGAGCGTGTTTATCCAGTAGGGCGCTTGGATTATGATTCCGATGGGTTGTTACTTCTCACAAATGACGGAGAGTTAACCCAGCGTGTGATACATCCTAGTTATCATATGCGGAAGGTGTATGTGGTGAAAGTTAAGGGAGTTATCACTGATGAAACTGTCCAACAGCTAAGAGAAGGTGTAGAATTAGAAGATGGGATGACTAACTCTGCCTATGTCGAAGTTCTGCTGCGTGAGAAGAAAGCATCTCTATTGCGAATTGGTATTCATGAAGGTCGTAATCGGCAAATTCGGCGTATGTGCAATGCTGTTGGTCATGAGGTAATCCGTCTGACTCGCACCCAGGTAGGTCCAATTACCTTAGGGAAATTAGAAACCGGTCAGTTTAGAGCGTTAACTCATCAAGAGCTGGGGAAACTGCATCAGGCGGTGAGAAAGAATTGAGACGGCGAGTGATCGTAGCCGGGGCTGGAGCTGCAGGCTTGATAGCTGCTGGGTATGCGGCGAAACAAGGAGCTGAAGTCACAGTACTAGAGAAGAATAAAACTGTAGCTAAGAAGATCCGCATTTCCGGCAAGGGGCGGTGTAATCTGACAAATGCAGGAGATTTAAACGCTTTTATTGCGAGCTATCCAGGAAACGGTAAATTTCTCTATAGTGCTCTAAATTCCTTTACTAACTGGGACTTATTAGATTTGTTTCACTCATTAGGGGTAGAGACAAAGACAGAACGGGGAGATCGGATATTTCCGGTGTCTGATGATGCTAATCAAATCGCCGACGCGTTGTACCAGTTTGTGACAAAAAAGGGTGTCATGATTCGGTATAACACGCCAGTATCCAAGCTATTGACAAGCAAGCACTCCATTAAGGGAGTCAAATTTTTAAATGGCGAATTAGAGGCCGATAGTGTGATCGTTACAACGGGCGGTGCGAGTTACCCACGTACAGGATCTAATGGAGATGGTTATGCTCTAGCCAAAGCAGTTGGGCATACTATTAGACCGATAATTCCTGCGTTAGTACCCTTACGGACTAAGGAACCCTGGGTGCAGGAGATATCTGGACTGAGCTTACGTAATGTGGCAGTCACGGTCGGGAATGGGACGACTGAGCAAAGTTTGTTTGGGGAGATGCAGTTTGCTCATTTTGGCGTTACTGGCCCGATTGTGTTAACATTAAGTAGTCAAGTGGGCATGTGGTTGCGGGAGAATTCTCAGGAGATTCGTATGACAATTGACCTAAAACCAGCACTTAGTAGAGAAACCCTTGATGCCCGGGTTCGACAGGATTTTCAGCATTATGCTCGTAAGCAACTATGCAATGGTCTTAATGATTTGTTACCAAGGAGCTTAATACCTATCTTAATACAATTAAGTGGAATCTCACCAGAGAAAAAGATTAATCAAATTTCTAGACAAGAGCGATCTCAATTGGTTCAGGTATTGAAAGCTCTTCCGTTAACCATAACAAGTACCCTTCCTATAGCGGCGGCTATTGTGACAGCTGGTGGTATCGACGTGACAGAAGTCAATCCTAAAACCATGGAGTCTAAGTATATAAAAGGACTGTATTTTGCTGGCGAAGTATTAGATATTGACGGAATTACAGGGGGATTTAACTTACAAGCGGCATTTTCTACTGGTTATTTGGCAGGAATTCATGGAGGAAAGGGCTAATTAAAAGAGAGTTTGAGTTGAGTCAGGAGGTAATGTAATGCTGGTAGTAGGAATTCGTGGAGCCATTACTGTTGCTAACAATGATCGTGACCAGATCCTAGCAGCGTCGACAGAGATGGTTCTTGAACTGATGAAAAAAAATGGACTAACCGAAGATGATCTAATTAGTTTGTTCTTCACTATGACACCAGATTTAGATGCAGCGTTTCCTGCTGAAGCAGTTAGGCGCTGTGGGATTACCGAAACTCCCCTAATGTGTGCCCCGGAGATTCCCGTACTTGGTAGTTTAGCCAAGTGCATTCGGGTGTTAGCCCACTGTCAGGGAAAATTAAAGAAAAGCGAGGTGCGTCACATATATTTGGCAGATGCGGTTGCATTACGACCGGATTTAGTGGAAAGGGAGGTGAGTCAAGATGGCCTTAAAACATCGTGAAGAGATATTGGCTGTTGAGCCATATGTACCGGGAAAACCTATCGAGGAAGTACAAAGAAAATATGGATTGAAAGATATTATTAAATTGGCATCGAATGAAAATCCTCTAGGACCATCTCCTAAGGCTAAACGAGCCTTGCGAAGGCTAATTAATACCGCTCATATCTATCCTGATGGTAGTTGTAGTGCCTTAAGGCAGCAGTTAGCAATACTGTTAGATGTGGCGGAAAATCAGATTATCTTCGGAAACGGTTCTGACGAAGTGTTGAAGTTTATTGCCGAGGCGTTTCTATGTCCGGGTGATGAGGTGATTATGGCTGATCCCACCTTTAGTGAGTATCAATTCGTTACTCGTATGATGGGTGCTAGCGAAATTTTGGTGCCAGTAAAAGGTTTTCGCCATGATTTGACAGCTATGGCTAGAGAAATCACAGATAGGACGAAGTTAATTTTTATCTGTAATCCTAATAATCCTACCGGGACTATCGTTACCCAAGATGAGCTTGACTCTTTCCTGCGCGATGTACCTAATCATGTACTCGTCGTAATCGATGAAGCCTATTATGAGTATGTAACGAGTAATGAATATCCTAGCACATTGCCACTTATGCATAAGGATGGGAATGTGCTAATTACCCGCACCTTTTCGAAGATTCACGGTCTAGCAGCCTTACGGATTGGATATGGTTTGGCCAAATACGAGATTATTCACCTACTAGAACGTGTACGAGAGCCCTTTAACGTGAGTGCACTAGCACAAGGGGCTGCCCAAGCTAGTCTTACCGATCTAGATCATGTCAGAAAAAGTTATGTCATAAATAATCAGGGTAAGGCCTATCTATATAGAGAATTAAATCAACTAGGTATATCTTTCATACCAACCGAAGCAAATTTTATCTTACTCGATCTAGCCCAGGATGGGGTAAGCATCTTTCAGGAGTTACTGAAGAGGGGTGTCATCGTTCGTTCTGCTCATGTATTTGGATTACCTACATATATTCGTGTCACCATTGGCACTAGTGATCAAAACATCTGTTTTATTCAAGCCTTGAAGGAGGTTCTAGCCGGTGAAAATTGCAATTGATGGTCCAGCCGGTGCTGGCAAGAGTACTATCGCTAGAAGAGTGGCTGCTTCGTTAGGCTATATCTATATTGATACCGGTGCTATGTATCGAGCTCTAACTTGTCAAGTACTCAGAGCCAATGTGGACCCTACGGACGAAGATCGTGTTTATGATATTTTACTTCATCTAAATTTAAGCCTTCGTCACAGAAAAATAAAAACTCGCGGAAATCAAGTTTTTATTGGGGAGACAGATGTGACCCAGACTATCCGTGACCCCGCCGTGTCAGAAAATGTATCTATGGTGGCGAGCCATAAAAAAGTTCGCCAGGCTATGGTTTCATTACAACAACGTTTAGCAAATGCTAATGATGTGGTTATGGATGGACGGGATATCGGGACTACTGTACTTCCAAAAGCTGATTTAAAAATATTTCTTCACGCATCGGTAACAGAGCGTGCTAAGCGACGGATGTTAGAATTAGAACGACAAGGGCATCAGATCACCATAGCAGAATTAGAAAAACAAGTCGATCAACGAGATAAAGCAGATTCTACTCGAGAAGTATCTCCATTACGCAAAGCAGATGATGCTGAAGAGATAGATACCACCCATTTAACAATACGGGAGGTAGTAGATATCGTATTGACCTTAGTTAGTCGGAGGAAAAAAGCCCATGTATAGAGTAACAAGAGATTCTGTGAAGCTATTGACAAAAATACTCTTTGGTCTCGAAGTTATTGGACATGAGAACATTCTAGAGAGTGATGGAGCTATTATTGCAGCAAATCATGTTAGTTTTTATGATCCAATAGTGGTGGCTTCAGCTATCAAGCGACCGGTTCATTTTATGGCGAAAGCTGAATTATTTAAGAGTTTAATCCCCGGCTGGTTTCTCCGGCAGATTAATGTGTTTCCAGTACGCAGAGGAGTGGCAGACCGTAATGCCATTCGTCAAGCTATTAATTTGGTGAAAAATAAGAAACTATTGGGTATCTTTCCCGAAGGTACGCGAAATCGTAGTGATGATTCCCTACCCCTTCAAGGAGGCGCATCGCTGATCGCAATTAAAACAGGCGCACCGATTATCCCAGTCGTGGTAACAGGGACGAATGGTCTTAGATTGCGAAAAAAAATTAGTGTGTATATTGGTGAACCTATTCAAGTTTCAGAAGGAAAAAAGGTATCTAGAGAAGAAATATCTGATCTTAACCTAGTAATCTCTGATCAATTTGCTGTTCTAGGTAAGCAGGAATCATAGGATCGGTGAAGAATTAAAGACAGAGTGGAATATTATTTTCTGGAAATATTGACATACTATAAGGGAGGGGGATAGGTGGAAATAATATTAGCGGAGGCAGCTGGCTTTTGTTTTGGAGTTAAACGGGCGTTAGATACAGCTGATTTAACTGCAAATGAAAGGAAAGGCGATCCGATTTTTACATTAGGGCCACTAATCCATAACCCCCAGGTTGTTCAAGCATTGGCAAATAAAGGGATCAATGTGTTGGAGCAACCGGGGGATATAAATGCAGGAGTTGTAATTGTACGTTGTCATGGTGTACCACCTAAGGTGATGCACCAGTTACGCGAGAGCGGTTTGATAGTTGTAGATGCTACATGTCCATTTGTACGAAGAGCGATGCGTTGGGCGAAAGAGTTGAAGGATGAAGGGTATCAGGTTGTTATTGTAGGGGACGAGTCTCATCCTGAAGTGAAGGCTATTTTTGGATCATCTGAAGAGACCGCCTGGATTGTGGGAACACCTCGGGCCATTGACGAACTTCCAGAAGCAAAACGCATTGGTATTGTAGCGCAGACCACGCAATCAGCAGCGAATTACCGAGCGTGTGTTAGTCAGTTTTTGGGTAAAACTGAGGAGCTGAAGGCCTTTAACACCATTTGTACAGCAACTGAACAGCGGCAGAGTTCCGCCAGTGAATTAGCCGCTCGGGTTGATGTCATGGTGGTGATTGGTGGGTATAACAGCGCTAATACACAAAGATTAGTGGAAGTTTGTAAGGAGAGTGGTGCTAAACATACGTACCATATCGAAACAGCAGATCAGCTAGAGCTCATATGGTTTGTTGGAGCAAAAAAGGTAGGAGTAACTGCAGGTGCATCTACTCCGGAATGGTTAATCGAGGGGGTAATTAAAAGAATGAATGAATTCACTGAGGAAAAAGTAGCATCAGTCAATCAAGAGCAACAAGAAGAAAAACAGGAACAGGTTGAGCAAGAAGAAGCAGCACAAGAGGCAGTAGTGGAAGAAGCAGCAGAAGAGGCAGTAGTAGAAGCAGCAGAAGAGGCAGTAGAAGAGGCAGTAGAAGAGGCAGCAGAAGAGGCAGTAGTAAAAGCAGCAGAAGAGGCAGTAGAAGAGGCAGCGCTCACAGACGCAGAAGAGACTAAAGAGCCTCTTGCTGAGGAACAAATGGATGACTATCCTGAAATGCCAACTCCGGTTGCAAATACGTTTTGTACTGGTAAGGTTGTCCAAATCAATAGTGATGAAGTTTTAGTGGACATAGGCTATAAATCAGAAGGTCATATTCCTCTCAATGAATTAGGATTAGAGGGAGAACAAACACCGACGGATGTTGTTTCAGTAGATGATGAGATTGAAGTATGGGTACTGAAGGTGGATGATGCTGAGGGTAATGTATTATTATCTAAGCGCCGCGCAGATTCTCGCAAAGCTTGGGAAGAGCTAGAAGCCGTATTTAAGCAAGGCGAAACTTTGGCTGCAACAGTCAATCAAACCGTTAAGGGTGGCTTACTTGTCGATGTGGGAGTGCGAGGGTTCATACCGGCTAGTCATGTATCCCGTAACTTTGTAGACAATCTTGAGAAATATGTAGGACAGACATTGAAGTTAAAAATTATTGAGTTAGATCGGCAGAAGAATAACGTGGTTCTCTCCCATAAGGATGTACTTGATGAAGAGTATAAAGTAGCGAAGGAGCAGGCATTTGCTAGCTTAGAGGAGAATACTATTGTCGATGGAGTGGTTCGGCGGCTAACTGATTTTGGTGCATTTGTGGATATAGGCGGAGGAGTCGAAGGACTACTTCATGTCTCCGAGATGGCCCATGGTCGGGTTAAGCACCCATCCGATGTATTGAGTGAAGGAGACCAGATTAAGGTGATGGTACTCGGTGTAGATACGGAAAAAGAGCGTATCTCATTAGGACTAAAACAGACCTTAGCAGATCCATGGGAAAGTATTTCTGATCGTTATCAAGTAGGAGATAAGGTGACTGGTGAAGTCACTCGAGTGGTCGATTTTGGTGCATTTGTCAGGTTAGAAGATGGAGTAGAAGGGTTAGTACATATTAGCCAGTTATCCCATCGCCATGTAGCGAAAGCAGAAGAAGTAGTAAAATCTGGAGATGAAGTTGAAGTCAAAGTGATCAGCCTTGATCCACAAGCTCGTCGAATTGGGTTAAGTATTCGAGAGCTAGAGCCTAAACCAGAGGTAACTACGAAACCAGCACCAAGAGCTCGCAATCAGCAACCAAAGGTTGAGGAACAAGCTAATAATGAAGAAATAACCACCACTCTCGGTGATGTGTTCGGGGATTTATTTAAAGATAAATAGAGCTAGACTA
>SKHL01000120.1 GCA_007116995.1 Limnochordia bacterium | reverse complement strand
GAACTCTCGTATTTGAACGCGCATAGGCTATATGGAGAGAGATTGCCAGATATCGTGAAAAAGCGGTTAGATAGAGAGCTCTCTTCCATTATCGATCATGGATATGCATCCTTGTATTGGACGGCGCATCAGTTAGTCAAAAAGTCCCTAGATGATGGTTATCTAGTGGGGTCCCGGGGATCTGTAGGATCGAGTCTCGTCGCCACCATGTGTCTCATTTCGGAAGTAAATCCTTTACCACCCCATTATCTGTGTAAAAAATGCTGTTATACACAGTTCTTTACCCATGGGGAAGTGGGGGTCGGTGTGGATCTTCCTAATCAGATGTGTCCCCAATGCGGTGAATCGTTACAAAAAGAGGGCTTTGATATCCCCTTTGAAGTATTTATGGGATTCCATGGAGATAAGGTGCCGGATATTGATTTAAACTTTAGTGGTGAATACCAAGCTACGATTAATCGTTATACTGAAGAGCTGTTTGGTAAGGACTATGTATTTCGAGCTGGAACCATCGGTACACTAGCAGATAAAACAGCCTTTGGGTTCGTGATGAAATACTTGGAGGCCACAGGGCAAACTCGACGAAAGGCCGAAGTGAACCGGATCCTCAAGGGAATTACTGGTGTACGTCGCACAACCGGACAACATCCAGGAGGCATGATTGTGGTACCGGCTGACATGGAGATCTTTGACTTTACTCCCATTCAGTATCCGGCCAATGATGGCGATAGTGGGATCATTACTACGCACTTTGAGTTCAGTGCCATCCATGATAGTTTGGTGAAACTTGACAATCTAGGACATGAAGGACCTACCATGGCTCGCTTGCTAGAAGAAAACACGAATGAATCCTTTACAGATGTGCCCCTCGATGACCCTGACACGATGAAAGTATTCAATGGACTCTCTACGTTAGGTGTAACGGAAGCGCAAATTGGTACTTCTATTGGCACTTTAGGACTACCTGAATTCGGCACAGGATTTACCCGGCAGGTGATTGAGGACATTCGGCCCCAGACCTTTGCAGACTTAGTGGCTATTATGGGTCTCACTCATGGTAAGGACGTCTGGCTAAACAATGCGCGGGATCTAATTAAAGCGAACGTAACGGATTTTCGAAACGTGATTGCCTGTCGAGATGACATAATGATCTATCTCACCCAACAAGGACTTGAAGCGAAGGATGCCTTTCGCATTATGGAGCAAGTGCGTAAGGGCAAGGGAATGGAAGAAGACGATGTAAGTCTATTGCAGATGAAAGGGATACCCCAGTGGTATATAGACGCTTGCTTCAAGATTAAATACATGTTTCCCAAAGCCCATGCTGCCGCTTATGCCATTACAGCTTTTCGAGCCGCTTATTTCAAACGACTATACCCAGCTGCTTTTTACGCTAGTTTCTTATCTCTAAAGATTGATGATTGCAATGCGGTATTGTTCGCAGCTGGAGAAGATGGAATCCATCGAGAACTCCAGCGGATTCATGACTTAGGAAATAAAGCGACCGCGAAAGATAACAGTGTAGTGACTGTTTTGCAGCTTGTGCTTGAAGCTATGGCTCGAGGAATTCATTTTCTCCCTATTAATCTGTATACATCTCATGCCCGTCGATTTCAAGTACAGCAAGAAACCATCCTTCCCCCCCTAGCCTCCTTAGACGGAGTGAGCTCAAATGCTGCAGAGAGTATCGTACGAGCAAGGCTTGATGGGGAATTCACATCGATTGAAGACTTCCGAAATCGTACCAATGTGAGCAAAACAGTGATTGAAGCACTACGCACAAGCCACTGTTTTGCGGGAATGTCAGAGACCAATCAATTATCTTTGTTTTCTTAGAGCTACTTCCGCGCTTTTTTGATTGAACAGGAGGGTACATATATGACAACTATACGATGGGGAATTATTGGCTGTGGAGATGTAACAGAAGTGAAGAGTGGTCCCGCATTTCAAAAGGCAAATAATTCAACTTTAGTGGCCGTAATGCGACGAAATGGAGATCTAGCTAAGGATTATGCCAAACGCCATAATGTGCCAAAATGGTATCAGGACGCGAATCAGTTAATTACCGATCCTAACGTTAATGCAATCTACATTAGCACACCACCAGCTTATCACAAGGACTATACCCTAGCCTGTGCCAAGGCAGGCAAGCCTATATACGTGGAGAAACCGATGGCCATGAACTACTCAGAGTGTTTAGAGATGATTTCTGGGTGTGAGACAGCCGAGGTTCCATTATTTGTTGCCTACTATCGTAGAGCATTGCCTAGATTTGTGAAACTGAAGCAACTTGTGGATAAAGGTGTGATTGGAATACCTCGGATTGTCTCCATTAAGAATTACCAGAAGCCCATGGTTTCCCGGGACACAAAAGAACTGCCATGGCGAGTTATTCCGGAAATATCCGGTGGTGGGTTGTTTATGGATGTTGGATGCCATACATTAGATATTATGGATTATCTGCTAGGTCCGATTAAAGCAGCCTCTGGTTACACCGGGAATCAAGGCCAACTGTATGCACCAGAGGATACTATCAGTGCTAGTTTCTCCTTTGAATGCGGCGTTTTGGGTAGTGGTCTTTGGTGTTTTAGTGCTTTTGAAAGCCATGATCGCAATGAAATAATTGGCACTGAGGGCAAACTGCGTTTTTCCACCTTCGGCAATGAACCGATTATTTTAACTACCAGGTCTGGAATAACGGAGATAAGTACGAAAACGCCTATTCACATCCAGCAACCTCTCGTCCAAGCAATTGTTAATGAACTACTAGGGCAATCCAATTCACCTAGTACTGGTAAAACTGCTGCTAGAACCAATTGGGTAATGGAGCAGATTATTGAAGGGATCTAACCATCAAGAAGGAAGTACTAGGGACATACAGAGGTGACATCATTTCTTTTACTGGGCAGTTTTTTTCTTGTGATCTTGGTTATTTACTCCTATATACACAGATGATATAATACAGGATATTGAAAGGATGTGGGAAATTACGATATGCATAGGGAAATGAAAAACCTAAACTTTATCGATAGGGTCGTGGCTAAGGATGTAGAGGCTGGAAAGGTTCAGAAGGTGATCACCCGATTTCCACCTGAGCCGAATGGATATCTACATATTGGTAGTGCATACGCCATTAATATAAGCTATTCCATTGCCCAGAAGTATCAAGGACAGTTCAACCTTCGCTTTGACGATACCAATCCGACTAAGGAAGAGCAAGAGTATGCTGATGCGATTCTTGAGGATATTCAATGGCTTGGTGTAGATTATGGTGAACACCCGTTTTATGGTTCCGATTATAATGATCAAATATTTGCGTATGTCAAAACCCTTATTCTACGAGGGAAGGCTTATGTATGTGACCTTTCAATGGCAGAAATGCGTGAATATCGGGGTACCTTAACCGAGCCTGGTAAGGATAGCCCCTATCGAGATCGCTCTATTGAAGAAAATTTGGATCTATTCGAGAAAATGAACGCTGGAATATTTAATGAAGGGGAGAAGGTATTACGAGCAAAGATCGATATGGCTAGTCCAAATATTTCCCTGCGGGATCCAGTTATTTATCGCATTATCAAAGCAGAGCATTATCGAAGTGGTAGTAAGTGGTGTATCTATCCCATGTATGACTTCGCCCATCCTATCCAGGATTTTATCGAGGGTGTTACTCATTCCCTCTGCTCGAATGAGTTTATCAATAATCGTCCGCTCTACGAGTGGACATTGAATAATCTTGAGCTTGAGGGTTCTATACCCAAACAAATTGAGTTTGGTCGCTTAAACATCACGGGTGTAGTTACTAGTAAGCGTTTTTTGAAGAAGCTTGTAGATAGTGGTTACCTAGAAGGGTGGGATGACCCGAGATTACCAACCCTAAAAGGGCTACGGCGGAGAGGGTACACCAAAGAAGCCATATTTGCTTTTTTAAATGAAATAGGAGTTCCTAAGGCTGAGAGTACTGTCGATGTGGAGATGCTTGAACACTCCATTCGACAAGACCTCAATGAAAAAGCGCTCAATGTCATGGCTGTGCTTGATCCGTTAAAAGTGGTTATCACGAATAAAACTGATCTGGAATACGTTGAGGCTAATAATCATACAAATGACCAGTCTGCAGGTATTAGGAACATGCCATTT
>SKHL01000128.1 GCA_007116995.1 Limnochordia bacterium | reverse complement strand
GCACTTTCCGCAATGGCCATGCAGAGGGTGGGGGATACCTGCCCGACAGCCCGGAGGCGACCCCATGATCTCCGCTGACCAGATCGGACGCCTCGACCGGGCCCGCCTCCGGCGCCTCTGGTCCGGACGGGAGTTCCCCGTCCAGGAGGGCGAGCCCGCCCCGACCGCTTCGTGCGCCGACTGCGGGAGGCCTCTTCCGCCGGCGCCGCACTTCCGGATTCTGCGCTGCCCGCCGTGTGGCGTCCGAGCGGGCCGGGATCCCGAATCCACACCAGCGAGGAACCCATGAAGTCCGTGAACCAAGCCCAGCTCCTCGGCCATGTGGGCTCCGACCCCGAGGTCCGCACGACTCAGAGCGGAACGAAAGTGGCCAACGTCTCCCTGGCGACGAACCACCGAGTGAGGCGAGGCGAGGACTGGGAGGACCAGACCGCCTGGCATCGGCTTACCCTGTTCGGGCGCCTGGCGGAGGTGGTGGAGGAATACGTCCGGAAGGGGGATCGGCTCTTCGTGGAGGGGCGGATCGACTACAGCGAGTCGAAGGACGCCGAGGGAAACGTGCGCTACTTCACCGCCGTGATCGTTTCCGAGCTGGTCCTACTCGGTTCGGCTTCGTGCGAGGGCCGCCCCGAGGGTCCCCGGGGCGGCGGGAAGAGGGAGACCACGCAACGCCGGCAGGCTGCTGGAAGGGGAGCCAGCATGTTCCGGAGCCCAGGCCAGCGGAGCCAGGAGGCGGATGATGACCTCCCGTTCTGACTCTCCCACCGTCACCCGCCGAACTCTGCACACCGTGGACGTCATGCTCGGCCCGGGGTGGCAGACCCTCCGGATCTCGCTGGTCCCTCCCCATGGCCGGGAGCCGGGGTCGCTCCGTCTCCAGCTCGGCCATGGAGGCCAGGGCCTACCGGACCCTTTCACCCCGAAGCGTGGGGCCGGCGCCGAGCTCCTGGTGCCGGTGGAGCATGGTCCGGGTCTACGGGATGCGGTGGCAGCCCTGGGTGTCCTCCTCGAGGACGAATCATGACCCCCGCATCACACCGGAGCCACCTGGACTCTTCCCGTCCCTCAACCCCTGGAGGTGAACGATGACGCAACGCTTCGATCCGCTGGAGTTCGGTCTCCGTGTCGAAGACTTGGCCCAGGAGTGGGAGGGAGAGGCCGAGATCTTGGAGCGCTCCCACCCTGACGGCCCCGCCGTCCGGACGCTCCGCCGGTGTGCCCGAGAACTTCGGTCCCGGGCCCGCGAGCTGGCCCCCGGGGAGGTTCCCCTCCGGATGATCCGCGAGCGGACCGGGTGGTCTGAGTCCTGGCTCCTGCTCCGGGTCCGGGACCTGGAGTCCAAGGGTCGGGCTCGGAAGGTTGCCGGGGGCTGGCTGGTGGACCGGCAGGCCGCTCTTGAGATCCCCCGCCGTGGTGGCCCGTGCGGAGACCTGGAGGCCGGGAGCCTTTCCGACCTGGCCGAGCGAATCCTCTTCCGGTCCTCGCGCCCCCGGGGGGACGGAAGATGAAGCCCATGAGCACCCCGGCCTGGCGCGTCTACTCCGCCGCCATCCGGGCGCACCGGGCCGGGGGGGGGACCGTGGGTCTGGTCGAGATGCGGACCGCTGCCGAGCTGGCGAACGCGCTGAAGGCCGGGGAGGTGGAGCTGGCCCAGGAGAAGGCGGAGGCGCTCAGGATCTCGCTGGCCGACCTACCGGGGTTGGAGTCTGATGCCGGGTGACCTCGTGATCCTGGAGGACCTGCTCCCTGACTGGTGGTCGGAGTGGGTTGCTGAATACTGCCGGGCCCTGTCGGTCCCCACTCACCGGTGGGAGAGGATCCCCGACATTCAGCGCGTAGCGACCCAGCTTGCCGTCCAGGAGCTGGCGGACCGGATCCGCGACGAGGAAGGCCTGAGCGCCACCGCGGCCTGGGAGGAGGCTGCTTCCCGGTTGCGGATTTCCCCTCGCACCGTTCTAAGCCGGCGGGAGCGGGCCCTCCAGCGGGCTTTCCCGTCGTCCTGACCCGGGAGTCCTACCGGAGGTTACTGGAGGCGGAACCGGCGCTCACCGCTCACGGGGAGATCGGGAACGGGAGATCGGGGGAAAGTAGAGGTTCTAATATAACGTCTACTCCAGAGGCACCCCGAGGCACCACCTCCACCTACCTGCTCCGTCGTCTCAAGCGGGACGCCCCCGACCTGGCCGCCGAGGTGGTGGCCGACCCAAACCCGCAAAATGCGGGATGACCCCTTCCCGGACCGCTGCGAGACTCAGGGCGAGACGCTGGACCCCGAACCGAGGACGCCATGAGGATCGACACCCAAGACCTGTCCCGAGCCCTACGGGACCTCACCGACGACCAGGCCGCGCTCCAGCTGCAAGAGCGAACCCTCCGCCGGGCGCTCCGCTCCGGTGAGCTGGAAGGGGCCGAGGCTCTCCGGGTCCGGGACGCGCTGGTCGGCCTCCTCGAAGAGATCGACTCGCTAGCCCACTCCAGGGCCGCCCTCCTCCGCCTGAAGGGAGAGTAACGATGACCCCGAAGTCCAAGACCGCTCCCCCCGGAATCCTGGACCGCCTCCGGAGCCTGTTCTCCGGTGCGGGTGACGAGCCGACGCCGGCTGAAGATCTCCGGGCCGCCCTGGATGAAGCCCGGGCCGAACTCGCCGACCTGGAGGCGAAGCTGGAGGAAGCCGAGGCCGGCCTCGG
This sequence comes from Limnochordia bacterium, assembly GCA_007116995.1. GTDB lineage: Bacteria > Bacillota > Limnochordia > Darwinibacteriales > DTU012 > CSBR16-202. The sequence goes on along the minus strand of SKHL01000128.1, from coordinate 1,453 downwards.
TGCCGTCCTGCTCTCGGCGCCGGCTTCCCAGGCCCAGGCCGCCGAAGAGGGGGTGGAGCAGCTCCGGAGGGCGGTGACGAGGCTCCGTGCGGTGGTCCGGGAGCTACCGGGCCGCATCGAGGCCGCGGAGGCCGCCGCGTCCCAAGCCGCAGCCGAGGAGCGCCTCCAGGAGCTGGTGGCGAAGGTCGCCCGGGGTGGAGAGATCGTGGAGGCCTACGGGCGCCTGAGCGCCGAGCTGGTGCCGCTCATCGAGGAGCTGCACGCCATCGACCAGGAGGTCCAGTCTGCGCGTCGGGCCGAGGACCTTGAGTCCGTCCGTTCCCGGATCCCCCTCCCGCCGAGCATGGCCCACCGGGGCGGATCCCCCTGGTCCCTCCCCGAGGCGGTGTCCCTGCCCCCGGTGGCCGAGGGGGCTCCGGGGTGGCGGGGGCGCTCCGCCGAATCCGCCTGGAAGTCCCAGGCCCAGGTGGACCGGGAAATGGCCCGGTACAGCACACCGACCGCACCGGCGACCCAGGACCCGCCCCGGGTGCTTCTGAAAGACGAGAAGACCGGAGAGTTCCGTCCCCTCGGCAGCCGGGAGTTTGCACGGTGACCGCTGAGGAGCTCCAGGCCCACGATCCGGAAGCCTACGCCACGCTGGTGGCTGCGGTGGAGGCTGACTTCTGGGAGTCCCCCCGTGGCCGCGCTCTCCAGGCCAAGGCCGAGCGAGCGGAGCGCCAGGGGTTTCGGGAGGGTCGCCAGGAGGCCATGGCCATCCTGTCCATGCACGCCCCGGGGCTGGAGAGCCTCCGGGCTGAGCTGGCCGCCGACCCGAGGGTTCGCCGGGAGGAAGCCGCCCAGCGGATCCTCTTGGCCCTCGAGGAGCGGTCCAAAGCTCAGGGACGCGCCTTCATCCAGGACCGGCTCCAGGGCGAGCAGGGGGCCCGGATGCCGGGCGCTACGTCAGTGACCGAGATGAGTGAGGCCGACGCCGTCGTGGCCCGAGCGCTGGATGCAGAACGGAACTTCGAGAATTCCTGAGCCGAAAGGACCGAACGCCATGGACACCAAGACGATCACCGCAGAGGCCGCCGCCATCATGGCTCTGCCCGCTCCGGGGCTCGAGGACCTCCGGGCCCAGCTGGCCGCAACGCCCGGGATGTCCCGGGCCGAGGCCGCCAACCGGATTCACCGGGCGCAGGTGGAGAAGATTCAGGCTGACGCCAGGGACCAGGCCGCCGCCGTCGTGGTGGCCCGGATCCTGGAGCAGGAACGAGTGGGATGATGGGAAGGGAAGGGTCGGCGCGCGGTGGGGCAAAGGGGATGGCCCCCCCTCTCTGTGACCGCAGACCGACGCAAGCTCCGAAGCGAAAAAAGTCCCCATTGGGCGGAGCCCTTCCCGACCCTCCACCCCCCTCCCGAGAGCCCGCGGGTCCTCCCGAGGGGTACCCCCTGCGGGGGGACGCGCAAG